>JAWVFS010000276.1:0-6221 GCA_033855795.1 Solirubrobacteraceae bacterium
GCCGTCCGGCTCGCCGCCCCCATCCGCCCTCATGCTCTCCCAGAAGAGGCTGTGGTTGTAGTGCCCGCCGCCATTGTTTTTGACGGCGCCGCGCTTGGCGTCGGGGACCTGGTCGAGGCTCTTGAGCACGTCCTCGATCGATGCGTCGGCGAGCGAGGTGCCCTCGAGCGCGGCGTTGGCCTTGTCCACGTAGGCCTGGTGGTGCTTGTCGTGATGAAATTCCATCGTCGCCTTGTCGATGTGCGGCTCGAGTGCGTCGTAGGCGTAGGGAAGCGGTGGGACGGAATAGGCCATGGCAGGCTCCTTGTCGGTGTCAATCCAAGTTCTGTAGCTGAGCGCTGTTCTATCAAAGGCCGCCGCTCGCGCAACGGCGTGGCGGACGGGCGCCAGCGGCGGAGTGCGACGCCCTGCGCCCGAGGCGCCGCGTGCGCGCTGGTGGGGCTGCGCCGCCAGACGCCGCACAACGCGGGCGTATACGCTCGACGCCGATGCCGCGGCTGTCCGAGTATCTCCTGCCGACCGAGAGGGAGGCGCCCGCGGACGCCGAGGCGATCTCGCACAAGCTGATGGTCCGCGCCGGCCTGATCAGGCAGATGGGCGCCGGCATGTGGACGTGGCTTCCGGCCGGCTGGCGGGTGCACCAGCGCGTCGTGCAGATCGTCCGCGAGGAGATGAACGCGATCGGCGGGCAGGAGCTGCTCATGCCCGTGCTGCTGCCGGCGGAGTTGTGGAAGCGGTCCGGCCGCTACGGCATCGACGAGCTCTTCACGCTCCAGGACCGCAAGGGCGCCGAGCTGGTGCTCGCGATGACGCACGAGGAGGTCGTCACGACGCACGTCGCGCAGGTCGTGCGCTCCTATCGCGACCTGCCGCTGATCCTCTACCACTTCCAGGTCAAGGAGCGCGACGAGCCGCGCCCGCGCGCGGGCATCCTGCGGACCCGCGAGTTCATCATGAAGGACTCGTACACGTTCGACCGGGACGAGGCCGGACTCGCGGAGCGCTACGAGAAGCACATCGTCGCCTATGACCGCATCTTCGACCGCTGCGGGCTGGAGTGGTACCGGGTCGAGTCGGACGTCGGGATGATGGGCGGCCTGGGCGCGCACGAGTACATGGCGCCGTGCGCGGCCGGCGAGAACGAGGTCGCGCTCGCGCCGGGCTACGCGGCCAACGTCGAGATCGCCTCGGCGGAGCCGCGGTGGGTCGAGGTGGCGGGGCCGGCGGCCGCCCCCGAGGAGCTCTCGACCCCCGGCCTGACCACTGTGGACGAGGTCGCGTCCGCGCTGGAGGTGAACCCCGGGGGGCTGCTCAAGGCCTTCCCGGTCGTGGTCGAGGACCGCGGTATGGTGCTGGCGCTCGTGCGCGGCGACCACCGCGTGAACGAGATCAAGCTCCAGAACGCGTTGGGCGCCCCCTTCCGGGTCGCGTCGCCGGAGGAGGTCGGCGAGCGCATCGGCCCCGCCGGGTTCATCGGCCCGGTCGGCGCCGAGGTCGACATCCTGCTGGACGAGGCGGTCGCCGGCCGTGAGGGGGAGGCCGGCTACGTCACCGGTGCCAACCGGCCCGATGCACACCTGCGCGGCGTCCTGCCCGGGCGCGACTTCGCCTTCGAGCCGGCGGACATCCGCCGGGTGGAGCCCGGCGACCGCGTCGACGGCAAGGAGATCCGGATCGAGCGGGCGATCGAGGTCGGCAACATCTTCAAGCTCGGCACGCGCTACTCCAAGCCACTCGACGCCACCTACCTCGACGCGGACGGGCGCGAGCAGCTCATCTGGATGGGCTCGTACGGGATCGGGCCCGCGCGCATCGCCGCCGCGGCGGTCGAGCAGTTCGCCGACGACCACGGCATCTGCTGGCCGCGGGCCATGGCGCCCTTCGACGTCGAGCTCGTCGGGCTCGGCAAGCCGGACAGCGAGGAGCACGCGCTCGCCGCGCGCCTCTACGACGAGCTGCGGTCCACGGGCCTCGATGTGCTCTACGACGACCGCGCCGCCGGCGCGGGCGAGAAGTTCGCCGACTCCGAGCTGCTCGGCTGTCCGCTGCGCGTGACCGTCGGGCGGCGAACGCTCGAGTCCGGCGAGCTGGAGGTCCAGGTGCGCCGCGGCCGCGAGGCGCACCCGCTGCCCCTGGACGGCGCGGCGGCGGCGGTGGACGAGCTGTGGCGGACGCTCCCCTGAGCGAGCGTACAGCCGAGCGCGTCGAGCGCGCGCGCCTCACGACGCGGCGCCTGCTGGGCCTCGATCGCTCCGGGCCGGCTCCGCCCGAGACCCTGTCCGGGCACCCGCTGCACCCGTGGACGATCCCCAACGCGATCGGCTTCGTCCGCCTCGCGCTCATCCCCGTGTTCCTCGTCGTGGCCTACAGCACCGACGACGGGCGGACCGGCTGGGGGGCGGCGATCTTCCTCGTGGTGGCCGTCTCCGATTACCTGGACGGGATCGCCGCCCGGGTCACCGGCCAGTACAGCCGCCTCGGCGCGCTGCTCGACCCGCTCGTCGATCGCCTGCTGGTCGTGTCGGGCCTGGCGGTGTGCTGGAGCTACGAGCTGCTGCCGCGCTGGGCGATCGGCATCCTGGTGGGGCGCGAGCTGCTTATGCTGGTACTCGCGCGGGTGGCGATCCAGCGCGGCCTGGAGCTGAAGATCAATTGGTTCGGGCGCTCGGGCGTCTGGTGGACGATGGCCGCGCCCTTCTGGGCGATGGTCGGCGTGGACGTACTGGCGAAGCTGGGGCTCTACGTCGGGCTCACCCTTTCGCTCATTGCGACGGGCGTCTACCTGCGGGACGGGTGGGGCCAGCTTCGCAGTCGTCAGTCGTCAGACGTCAGTCGTCAGTTGCGTGGGTCGGGGCCTCGGTCTGATGACTGAGGACTGACGACTGACGACTCGTCCTGCGCCTCCGGGTGCAACGCCCCAACCAAGCCTCAACCCCAACTTGACCCCCGTCTGGGCGCGGTTATACTCGCGCTCCGCGTCATTGCCCGAGGAGACCGTATGGACGAGACCTTTCCCGACCTTGGCTCGCTCTCCGATCAGGAGCTCAAGGACGTCATCCAGCAGCTGACCGAGGAGGAGCTCGAGGTCTCCTACCGGCGTCGGATCCTGCACGGCAAGATCGACATCCTCCGCGCCGAGCTGGTCAACCGGCTGCGCAAGAAGCACGAGAGCGGCGAGGACGTGCTCTCGGTGACGGATGTCGACAAGCTCACCGACATTCTCGCCGGCAAGGTCCCCGCTGGAGCGGACGAGTAGCCCCGTCCGGGCGAGGAAGAAGCGCCGTGGCCGTCCATTGCCCCGAGTGCGGGTTCGTCAACGACGAGGGAGCCAACTACTGCCAGAAGTGCGGCGCCTTCCTCGGCACGCCCGAGCCGCCGGCCGAAGAGGCGACGGCCACCTACCGGGTCGACGAGGAGACGGGGGAGATCCAGCCCGTGCAGATCGAGGACGTGGTGGCCGACACCGGGGCGGCGTTGGTCATCCGCGCCGGAGGTGGGCGGACCGGCGAGTCCTTCCCGCTGGAGACCGAGCGGCTCAGCGTGGGCCGGCGCCCCGACTCCGACATCTTCCTCGACGACGTGACCGTGTCGCGCGACCACGCGGTCATCGTGCGCCGCAGCTCCGACTACTACCTCGACGACCTCGGATCGCTCAACGGCACCTACGTCAACCGCCAGCGCGTGGACTCGCGCCGGCTCGAGGACGGCGACGAGCTTCAAATCGGCAAGTACAAGCTCTCCTACCTGCACAAGTGAGGCCATGATGGCCACCCGCACCCAGGACCCCACGATTGAACTGCCGGACGTTCCGGCCCCCGAGCCGCCGGGCCGCGGCGCGAAGTCGATGACGATCGGCGCGGTGAGCAAGGCGCTCAAGCAGGAGTTCCCGGATATCTCGATCTCGAAGATCCGCTATCTGGAGGACCAGAAGCTCCTCGCGCCTCGACGCACGCCGGGCGGCTACCGGCTCTACTCGCCCGGGGACGTGGCGCGTCTGCGCACGATCCTGCGGCTCCAGCGCGACGAGTTCCTGCCGCTCCGCGTGATCCGCCAGGAGCTCGCGGCCGGCCGCGGCGCCGCGCCCGCCGCCACGCGCAAGGAGGGGCGCCCGATGCGGCCGGCGTCGATGACCGTGGGCGAGCGCGGCACCGTCTACACGCTCGAGGACGTGCTCGAGGACACGCACGCCGATCCCCAGCTCGTGCGCGAGCTCGAGGAGTACGGCGTGATCAAGGGCGAGCTTCGCGCGGGCGTGAAGTGCTACGACGAGACCGAGCGCGAGATCATCCGCGCGGTCACCGAGCTGGCGCGCCACGGTGTCGGCGGGCGCAATCTGCGGGTGTTCCGCACGTCGGCCGACCGCGAGGCGGCGCTGCTTCAGCAGATCCTCGCCCCGGCCCTGCGCTCCCGCAACCCGGAGAAGCGCAAGGAAGCCATAGAGACCCTCGAGAATCTCGTGGCCGTGGCCACACATCTCAAGCATCTGCTGCTGATCCGGGATCTGCGGAAGATTGCGGGTTGAGGGACCGAGTCGTCAGTCGCCAGTCGCCAGTCGCCAGTTGCGGGGCCTCGACCTGAGCAACTGACGACTGACGTCTGATGACTGACGACTTGGACCTCCGCAAGTACATCAGGGACATCCCGGACTTTCCCAAGCCCGGGATCGTTTTCAAGGACATCACGCCGCTGCTGCTCGAGCCGCGTGCCTACGACCACGCGATCGGCGCGCTCGCCGACTACGCCCGGCCGCTGGAAGTGGACGTGGTCCTCGCCGCCGAGGCGCGCGGTTTCATCTTCGGTGGTGCGCTCGCGCGCGAGCTCGGCGCCGGCTTCGCCCCCGCCCGCAAGCCGGGGAAGCTTCCCTCGGAGACGATCAGCGCGGAATACGTGCTCGAGTACGGCATCGACGTGCTGGAGCTGCACGCCGACGCGCTCGCGGGCGGTACGCGCGTGCTCGTCCACGATGACCTGCTGGCGACCGGGGGCACGACCAGAGCCAAGATCGAGCTCGTCGAGCA
The DNA here is from genome assembly GCA_033855795.1 of Solirubrobacteraceae bacterium. Lineage (GTDB taxonomy): Bacteria > Actinomycetota > Thermoleophilia > Solirubrobacterales > Solirubrobacteraceae > JALYZC01. The sequence goes on from JAWVFS010000276.1 coordinate 5,019, forward strand.
GCTCGGGGCGAACGTGGTGGGTTGCGCCTATGTGATCGAACTCGCCTTCCTCGGCGGCCGCGAGGCCCTCGCGGGCTACGACGTGCACGCGCTCGTGGCCTATGACGGCGAATAGGCTGGCGCCGTGCCCACCACCCGTCGCACCCGTCTCGTCGGCGTCGACCCGGACGACGTGTGGCGCGTGGTCTCCGACCCGCACCACCTGCCCCGCTGGTGGCCGCGGGTTCGCCGCGTCGAGAGCGTGGCCGACGATCGCTGGACCAAGGTGCTCGGCACCCAGAAGGGCAAGTCGGTGCGCGCCGACGAACATCTCGTCGACAGCGAGCCGCCGTCGCGCCGGACGTGGACACAGGAGCTCGAGGAGTCCCCGTTCGAGCGCATGTTCCGCGAGGTGACGACCGAGGTCGTCCTCGAGCCGGAGGCCGGCGGCACCCGGGTCACGCTCGTCCTGCACCAGCGCCTGCGCGGGATCAACCGGCTCGGCGGGTTCCTGCTGCGGCGCGCGTCGCGCGGCGTGCTCGATGAGGCGCTGGACGGACTGGAGCGCGTCTGTGGCCCTTGACCGGCCCTCCGGCGACGACCGCGCGCGCCGGGAGATGAAGTGGTGGGGCTGGGGCGACCCCGACCACCGTCCGCAGCTGCCCGACCACGCGGTCGCCTTCCTGCGCGCGGAGGTCGGTGTCGCCGACCAGCTGCGCCGTCCGGTCGCGCTGGAGGACGTTCGCCTGGGTGAACCGGCACTGCCGAAGGAGGCGCGGAAGCGACTGGCGGCCGCGGTGGGGGAGGAGCAGGTGCGCGACGACCGGCGCGCGCGAGTGGTGCACGCCGCCGGCAAGAGCTACCCCGACCTCGTGCGCCAGCGGGCGGGACTGTGCGAGGGCGCCCCGGACGCCGTTGTGTCGCCCGGCTCGGCCGAGGAGGTGCGCGCGGTGCTCGACGCCGCCGGTGAGGCCGACCTGGCCGTCGTCCCCTTCGGCGGCGGGACGAGCGTGGTCGGCGGCGTCGACGCCGAGCGCGGGCCCTTCGGCGCGGCGATCTCGCTCGACCTCGGCCGCATGGACGCGCTGCTCGCCCTGGACGAGCGGTCGCTCACGGCCACGTTCGGACCCGGCATCCGCGGCCCGGAGGCCGAGGCGCTGCTGGCCCGCCGGGGCCTGACGCTCGGACACTTCCCACAGAGCTACGAGTTCGCGTCGCTCGGCG
>JAWVFS010000277.1:0-7999 GCA_033855795.1 Solirubrobacteraceae bacterium
TCGGTGTTGCAGTCCACCTCCACCAGCACGCCGACCTTGCCGTTCGAGTGGATGTAGGACTGCACCGTGCCCTCGGTGGCCTCACGGCCCGACAGCTTGACCGCGTGTACGCCGGACTGCACGCGCAGGATCTCGACGGCCTTGTCGGAGTCGCCCCCGGCCTCCTCGAGGGCGCGCTTGGCGTCCATCATGCCCGACCCGGTGCGGTCCCGGAGAGCCTTGACGTCGGATGCCGAGACGCTCATGAGCTCTCCTGGCCGTCGGCGGCCGCCGGGGTGGGCGTCTCGGGCGGCGCGGCCGGCGTGGCCGGCGCCGCCGGGTCGGCAGGCGGCGCCTCGCCGCCCTCGGCCGGTGCGGCCGCGGCCTCGGCCGCGGCGGCGGCGGCGGCCTCCTCGGCCTCGCGCTTGGCCTGCTCCTCGGCCTCGCGGCGCTCGCGTTCCTCCTGCTCGCGGCGGGCCTTCTCCTCGGCCTCTGCGCGCGCCTTCTCCTCCTCGGCGCGGAACACGGCGTGGCCGGCGGCGGCCACGTCGCCGATCGCGTTGGTGATCAGGGCGCAGGAGCGGATCGCATCGTCGTTGCCGGGGATCACGTACTCGATGCCGTCCGGATCGCAGTTGGTGTCCACGAGGCCAATGATCGGGATGCCCAGCCGCCGGCCCTCGCGCACGGCGATCTCCTCGGTGTTGAGGTCGATCACGAACATCGCGTCCGGCACGCGCTGCATGTCCTTGACCCCGCCGAGGTTGGCCTGGAGCTTGGCCAGGTCGGCCTGGGAGGCCATGCGCTCCCGTGTGGGGAGCAGCTCGAGTTGCCCGTCGGCCTGGAAGCGCTCGAGATCGTGCAGGCGTGAGATGCGCTTCGAGATCGTCTGGTAGTTCGTGAGCAGCCCGCCGAGCCAGCGGTGGTTGACGTACGGCATGGAGGCGCGCTCGGCCGCGTCCTTCACGGCGTCGCGGGCCTGCTTCTTCGTCCCCACGAACAGGACGGTCCCGCCGCGGTGGGCGATATCGGATACGAACTGCTGTGCCCGCTGCACCAGCTCGGCCGTCTGCAGCAGATCGATGAGGTAGATGCCCTCGCGCTCGCCGTGGATGAAGCGGCGCATCTTGGGGTTCCAACGGCGCGTCTGGTGGCCGAAGTGCACTCCGGCCTCCAGCAGCTCCTTGATGCCAACGGAAGCCACTGTCCTTCTCCCTTGTCGTTTGTTTGCTGCTGCCGGTCCGGAGGCTTCGCGATCCCGGCGGCGGCGCTGATGCGCCGCGCCGGGCAGGGCCGCGAGCCGGCCCGAACCGGGTTGTGTTCAGGTTGGCGAAAGAGTGTACGCGACTTTCCGCGCAAGTTTCCGGTGCGAGGGGCGTTCTTGGAGATGCGCGGCGGTCCCCCCTTCCCCTACCTCCGGGGTGCCGGCGCGCTGCGGGCCGGCCCTCCCTTCCCCTACCTCCGGTGGACCGGTCCGCGCCTTTCAGTCCGAGCGCGGGGCGGCGGTGGATGGACCGCTCCGTCGCTCGGCGCGCTCGAGCGCGGCCACGAGGTCGTCGGGCAGCGGCGAGCGGACGTCCACGCGGCCGCCGGTGACGGGGTGGTCGAAGGCCAGGTGCTCGGCGTGCAGGAACTGGCGCTGCAGGCCGTAGGTCTCGGCCGGCGCGCGGCCGGCGTACACGGGGTCGCCGACGACCGGGTGCCCGATGGCCTCGAGGTGCACGCGGATCTGGTGGGTGCGGCCCGTGCGCAGCCGGACCCGCAGGAGCGAGGTGTGCGGGAGCGCGCGCTCGACGACGAAGTCGGTGGTCGCCTCGCGTGGAGCGTCGGTGTCGGTAGATACACGCTCCGGATGCCGGCGGTCCCGCCCGATCGGCGCGTCGATCGTTCCCGTGCGCGCCGGCGGGCGCCCACGGACCAGCGCGAGGTACTCCCGCTCGAACCTCCGCGCCGACAGCGCCGCCTTCAGCGCCCGGTGGACCTCGTCGGACCGCGCCACCACGAGCAGCCCGGACGTGTTCCGGTCGATGCGGTGGACGATGCCCGCCCGCCACGGGTCGGGGCCGCCCGACGCCAGGCCGGCAAGGGCCTGCGCGAGGGTGCCCGTGCGGTGCCCGCGGGCCGGGTGGACGACCACGCCGGCGGGCTTGTCCACCACCAGCAGGTGCTCGTCCTCGTAGGCGATCGCGAACGGCGCTTCGCCGCGCTCGGGCGCGGGGCGCGGATCGGACTCGTCCACCTCGATCCGCTCGCCGCCGGCGAGTCGGTGGCGCTTCGGGCGTGCCGTGCCGTTCACCAGCACCTGGCCGGCGTCGATCAGGCGCTGCGCCTGGGCGCGCGAGCCCAGCGGCTCCGCCAGGAAGCGGTCCAGGCGCTCCCCGGCCGCGGAGGCGGGGACGTCAAGGACCCGCATGCCGTGACTTCTTGGGTGGGCCCTCCTCGATCACGTACAGCAGCGACAGCACGCCGAACGTGATCGCCATGTCGGCCACGTTGAAGGACGGCCACAGCGGCACGTCGATGAAGTCGGTCACGGCCCCGCGGTGCAGCCGGTCGAACATGTTCCCCAGTGCGCCCCCGAGCAGCAGGCCCGTGGGCAGCCAGGCCAGCGCCCGGTCGGTGTGGCGGGCGAAGTAGACCAGCAGGAGCGCGAGCGCGGCCAGGGTGAGGACCGTGAGCAGCGTCGCGTGCTCGGTGAACAGGCCGAACGCGATCCCGCGATTGCGCACGTTGACGAGGTCGATCGCGGGCAGGAACTTGTGCCGCGAGCCCGGGTCGATCGAGCTGCGCACGAGCGCCTTCGCGGCCTGGTCGAGCGCGAGCACGATCGCGGTGACGAGCACGACGCGGTACCAGGCGCGCCCCGGTGACGCATCCACTAGTGGTCCCCGCCCAAGGTACGCATCGCGTGCAGCCGGCTGCAAACCTTCGGCTGCCATCGTCCTCGGTCGCCGCAATGGTGCTGCCATTGCACCCTCCCTGCGTCCTTGCCGGCCTCGCTTTTCGCGCGGCTGAACGCGAACGTACCTCCGGCGGGAACCACCGCTACCCGTGAACGGCGCTGACGACGAGGTTCCCCACGATCTGAAGAACGAGCAGCGCGACGATCGGGCTGATGTCCAGCGGGCCGATCATCGGGATGAAGCGGCGGAAGATTCGCAGGTAGGGCTCGCACACGTCGCGGAGGAAGCCCAGCACCGCGTCCGACCAGCGCGAGTAGGGCACGCGCACCCCGAAGGAGAAGAGCAGCGACAGGAGCACGTACGCGAAGATGATCAGTGAGTAGACGGTGACCAGAGCCGCCAGGAAGTCCGCGACGGTGACCCGGTCGATGGCGGCCAGGACGGTCATGCCCGACGCGGCGCCGTGACGACGTCCATGGCCGTCTGCAGCGCCTCGGGCACGCCCGCCTCCTGCAGCGCGTGGAGACCCTGCTCGGTGTAGCCCCCGGGGGACGCGACTTCGCGCTGCACCGCGGCCGCGTCGTGGTCGCGGGCCCGGAGCAGCGCCGCGGTGCCACCCATCGTCTCGACCACGAGGCGCGCCGCGGTGTCCGCGTCCATCCCGCGCGCGGCGGCCGCCTCCACCTGGGCCTCGGCGACGAGCGCGAGGTAGGCGGGCGCGCACCCCATCAGCGCCATCGCCACGTCCATCTGTGCCTCGGCGACGTCGAAGACCGTGCCCAGGCGCTCGAAGAGGTCGACGACCTCGGCCTGTACCGCCGGGTCCACTGCGGGGTCGCGGGCGAGCACGGTCACGCCCTGGCGCACCTCCACGGGCGTGTTGGGCATGAGCCGGAAGACCGGCGTGTCGCCGTAGGCTTCGCGCAGGTCGGCCAGCGTCACGCCGGCCAGCACCGAGGCCACCACCCGCGCCCGGCCGGCGACGTCGCGGGCGACCTCCGCGAGCTGGGCGGGCTTGTGGCAGAGCACGACGATGTCGGCCTGCTCGGCCAGCGCGGAGTTCGTGGCCGCCGCCTCGCCGCCGAGCTCTTCGGCCAGCTGCGCGGCGCGGCCCGAGCCGGCGTCGGTGGCCAGCACGGGATCGCCCCACCCTCGCGCCAGCGCGCGCGCCATGTTCCCCGCTCCGACGAGCCCCACGACCATCCGCGGAAGGCTACCCCGCCGGCCGTCAGCTCTCGTTGCGCGACTCGATTCGCGTGGGGCACGACGCTGACGAACCGCGGGTCGCCGGGAGGCGGCGTCGCCGACACGGATCGCCAAGATCGCGTGCCAGCGTTCGTCAGCTCTGGTTGAAGAAGCCCTTCTCGATCAGTCGCGCCCGCTCTTCGGCGGAGACCTCGACGTTGCGAGGCGTCAGCAGGAAGACCTTGTCGGCGATGCGCTGCATGCCGCCGTCGAGCGCGTAGGTCAGGCCGCTCGAGAAGTCGATCAGGCGCTTTGACAGATCGGTGTCCGAGCCCTGCAGGTTCAGGATGACCGGGATGGACTCCTTGAACTTGTCGGCCACGTCCTGGGCGTCGTTGAAGCTCTTGGGAACGACGAGATGGACGCGCACGTCGCCGCCGGTCCCTCCGTTGCGTCCGCCCGGCACCGAGCGGAGCACGGTCGTGCTGCGCTCCTCGCCGGCGTCGTCGGCGAAGATGTCGTCGATCTCGTCCCGGCGCCGTCTCTGGGAGAGCCGGCGCACGTTGGGCCGCTCGCGATAGCGCTCGCCGATCTGCTCCTCCGGCTCGGCCGTGGGCGGCGGCTCGTCGTCGTAGTACTCGTGGTCCTCGGCGAGGCCGAAGTAGACGAGCGCGCGGTGCCAGGTGTCGCGAAAAGCCATGGCGTTCGGAAAGAGGGTTCGCGCGAGGGTATGGAAACCCTGCGCTGGCGGGACATTATGCGGGTTGCGGGCGCTCGCGACAAACGCCGCAACGTCTCAGCCGTACAACCTTGTTCCAATACGCACGATCGTGGCCCCCTCCTCGACCGCGACGAGGTAGTCCTGGGTCGTGCCCATGGACAGCCGCGCAAGGCCGTGCGCGCCGGCCAGATCGCGCAGGCGGGCGAAGAAGGGGCGGCTTGCCTCGGGCTCGCCGGCCAGCGGCGGCATGGTCATCAGCCCGGTGATGGGCACGATCCCGCCGACGGGCGAGCGGGCGAGGAAGCGGGCGAGCGCGTCGGGCGAGACGCCCGCCTTTCCCTCCTCCCCGGACACGTCGACCTCCACGAGGGCCTCGAGCCCGGGCCGGGCGGCTCCGGCGTGGCGCTCGAGCTGGTCCAGCGCCGACTCGGAGGCCAGCGAATGGATCAGCCGCACGTGCGGGACGATCTGCTTGACCTTCCGACTCTGAAGCTGGCCGATGAAGTCCCACGCGAAGCGGTCGCCGTGGGCCGCGACCTTTGCCTCCAGATCCTGGGCGCGGTTCTCGCCGACCAGCGCGACGCCGGCCTCGGCCAGCGCGCCGAGCTCCTCGACCGGGAGGTACTTCGTGGCAGCGCACACCTCGATCTCCCCCGGATCCCTCCCCGCGCGGCCCGCCGCGGCGGCGATCTCCGAGCGCACCGCCTCGAGGTTCGCCCGCACGCTCGCGGGCCGGAGGCCGTGGATCAGCTCCGCCACGCCACGCCCGCCTGCCGGCCGGTCACGTCGCCGTCGCGGCGATGGGAGAAGAACAGGCTCGGGTCCGAGCACATCGTGCAGAGGTCGACGTCATGGATCTCGAGCACGCCGGCGGCCTCGAGCCGGCGCCGCGCCACGAGCTTGAGGTCGAGGCGCCGGCCGTCGCGGACCTCGGGTCCGAGGTCAGCGAAAGCGGCATGGACCTCCTCACCGACCTCGTAGCAGCAGCGCCCGGCGCCCGGGCCGATCGCGGCGGTGAGGGCACCGTCGGCCCCGAGCTCCCGCAGCGCCGCCACCCCCTCCGCGACGATGCCCGCGGCGAGCCCGCGCCAACCGCAGTGCAGCATGGCGACGGCCTCCGAGCCGGCCACGGCCACGGGCACGCAGTCTGCCACCAGCACGAGGGGTGCGACGCCCGTCTGGTCGGTCGCCTGGCCGTCCGCGTTCGCCCGGCGGCGCTCGGCGGGATCCGGAGGCTCGGTGTGCCGGAGCACCCTCGCCTCGTGCACCTGGCGGCCGTGGGCGAACCGCTCCGTGGGAATTCCCACCAACTTCGCGAGGCGCTCGCGGTTGACCTCGACGTGGGCGGGATCGTCGCCGGTGAAGGTGCCGAGATTGAGGGTGGCGTACGGCCCGCGCGAGACGCCCCCGCGACGCGTGGTGAAGAGGGCGCGGGCGCCCGGGAGGTCGATCGCGAGGTGCTCGCCCTCGTGCCGGAACGGGGCGGGCAGGCTCACTGCACGAGCAGCGGGAGGTCGCTGAGCGCCTCGCGCTGGGCATACTCGAAGTGCGTGCGGCCGGCGGCCGCGAGCGTGTCGGTCAGCCGCCAGCCGCTTCCCCGGTCCCGATCCCACACCTGCACGCGCGAAGTGGCGATCTCGCTGTTGTAGCAGTACGCGAGATCCCCGTCGGGATCGTGGTAGGTGACGCCGACGAGCGTGTCGCGCGGCGCGTCGATCGTGGCGACCACCTTGCGCGAGCCGTCGCGCGCCTCGAGCTGCCACGAGGTGAGCGCGAAGTGGCTCGGGTTGCGGCCGACCTGCAGCGGCCCGGTGGAGGCGAAGTCCCGCCCCCCGAACCGCCCCACCACCGGCGTGTTGGGGCCGATCTCCCGGCCGAATCGCGGCACGAACACCGAGACGCCGTCGATGAAGTCTCCCTCCCGCGGCTCGCCCTCGAGGCTGCTGAAGTCATTGCAGTGCACCCAGGCCCAGCGGTTGGCGTGCTTCGAGCCCCACAGGTGTGCCTGGCCCCCGCGCGCCCCGCTGACGACCAGCTCGCGGCCCGGGAGGGACACGGTCCCCGACACCTCGAGGTCGGCATGCGGGAGGACGAGCACCGTCTTGGCGATCCGCGCCTTCTGGAGCATCGGATGGACGTGCTCGTAGGGCTTGGGGCTGGGATCCCAGTGCAGGTCCCAACGCACGTCGTCGAAGCCGCCGGTCATGCCGCGGTCGGTCAGGATCGACCCGGCGATGCGCAGCTCGAACGCGCCCTCGCCGGCGTGCATCTCCGCCGCCGGCCACGAGCGCTTCCGGCCCACCAGGCCGTTCTCGCCACCGGCAGGGTCCATCGCCATCAGCCACAGCGAGCACGTCGCGTCCTCACCGGTGTCGGCGAGCGGCGCCACCATCGTGTAGCGGATCCACAGGCCGACGCCGCTGGCGGGGTCCGTGAGCGACAGGTAGTAGACCTCGTAATGGCCGGGGGCACCGTCCCAGCGCAGGGCGTTTGCGTCCGCGGGCACGTCGCGATCTTATTCCCGCCCGATCGCGCCCAGTGCGGCGGCCAGCTCCGCCTCGCGTCCGGCGACCTCGCCGTCCAGCTTGCGGGCCAGCGCCCCGGCGAGCGCGCGGCCGATCTCGGGTCCCTCGGGCACGCCGGCGGCGAGCACGTCCTCGCCGTCGATCTCGAGCGCCACGTGGCGCAAGTCTTCCAGCCAGCGGGCGGCCGTGTCGACGGCCTCGGGCACGACCGCGGCGGCCAACGCGACCGCCTCGGGCGAGTACCCGCGGGCGGCGTCGGCGATCTCCGACGGGCGGCCGGCCGCTGCCAGCCGACGGCCCAGCGGAGCGGCCCCGAGCGCGGCGGCGACGACCGCGTCGCGCTCGCCGGCGGGGAACTCGAGATCGTCCAGCCACGCGGCGAGCGCGTCGCCCTCGAAGCCGCGGCCGGCGGCGGCGAGGATCACCAGGTCCTCACGGCCGCCCGAGGGCAGTAGGGCGCGTGCTCGGTCCGCGGCCTCCGGGTCGGGCGCGAACGCCGGGTGCAGCGCCCGGTCGAGGCCGAGCTCGGTCGTGAGGCGCAGGGTGGTGTTCGGCTCGGGCTCGCTGAGCAGCAGCCGCAGTTCGTCGCCGATCCGGCCACCGGACACCGTCGCCGGGGCGCCGGCCGCGACCGCCGCCCGCGCGAGCTCCTCGGTCCCGGGCTCGATCGCGAAGCGCAGGCGGGT
>JAWVFS010000278.1:0-4901 GCA_033855795.1 Solirubrobacteraceae bacterium
CTTCTTGATCGCGTCGAGCGATGGATTCGCGTTGCCCTTGAGCTTGAAGGCACTGACGAGGTGGATCGTCTGCTTGCCCTTGCTCGTGAACTCCGTCGGCTGCGTGCCCGCCTTCAGGCCGGCGATCACCCAGGCGTACTTGTCGTGGCCGGTCTGCTTGCCGGTGATGTGTGCGGCAAGCGGCGAGATCTTCCCGCGCTTTCCGCCCGTGAGCTTGAGCTGCGCGTAGACAGGGGGGCCGCCGCTTCCTCCGAGAGTCGCCGTATCGATCACGGCGTACGTTCCCTTGGGCAGGTTGACTGTCGCGGTGCCGGTCCGTCCGCCCGGAACGCTGCCGACGCCGCCCTCGGCGCGCAGCCAGGACGGTGTCGTTGGCGAGTTGGTGCCGAGCTGCTTGGCCGCCTCGGCGACCGTGTGGCCGTTGGTGACGAGGACGAACTGGGCGCCGTGGGGCGCCTTGCCAGAGTTCGTCAGCGCGATGTCGGTGAGGCCGCCCTTGCCGGAAGCGGGAACGGTGAACTTCGCGGTCTTGCCCACCTCGGCGATCGACAGCGAGAGGTTCGTCGGTTTGGTGGCGGCGCTTCCGCCGCATCCGGCGACGGCTGCGCCGGCCGCGGTCAGTGCGAGCATGGCGCGCGCTGCGCGCCCACGAAGGTGCATCGACCGCACGGAATTCCTCCTCTTGGGGTGGGTTCCTGGCTCTTAGGCCCGCTGCCCGGCGGGGCAACCTACCGGACCGGCGCGGCTACAGCGCTCCGGCTGCCCCGGTGGCGTAGTCGTGCGCGCGACGCTCGAGGGCCAGCTCGGCGTCGAAGTCGGCGTCGTCGCCGTGGCGGAAGCGCAGGTCGCGGCCGGCCAGCACGCGCACGAAGGCCTCGACGAAGCGCGGATCGAGCTGCGTCCCGGCGACCCGGCGGAGTTCCTGGATCGCCTCGAGCGAGCCAACCGGCCGGCGATAGGAGTCGCGCGCGGTCATCACGTCGTAGACGTCCGCGACCGACAGCACGCGCGCCAGCTCCGGAATCTCGTCGCCGCTCAGGCCGCGCGGGTAACCGCCGCCGTCGAGGCGCTCGTGGTGGGCCAGGATGATCTCGGCGACCGCGCCGTAGCCGTCGACCTTCGAGACGACCTCGGCGCCGCGCTTCGGATGAGTCTTGACGATCTCCCAGTCGGCGTCGGTGAGGCCGGTATCCGCCTTCAGGATGCGGTCCGGGAAGACGGACTTGCCCAGATCATGGAGCAGGCCCGCCGTGTGGACGAGCTCCTGGTCGCGCTCCGGCAGGCCCGCCTCGCGCGCGATCTCCCGGGCATATCGGGCCACGGCGGCGCTGTGCCGCGCCGTCATCCGATCGCGCAGGTCCAGCGTGCGCAGCAGGGCAGTCATCATCCCGAGCTGGGCCGTCGCCAGCTGCGCGGAACGGCGCTGCGAGAGCAGCAGCTGGCCCAACAGGTGCTGGAACCCGGCGAGCACGATCGCAAGCAGGGCGATGGCTGCCAGCCCCACGCGCAGGTACAGGTAGGCGACAAACACGGTGATGAGAGCCGTGAACAGCTCCGAGGGAAGCAGGGGGACGAGCGCCGTCCGGGCCTTGGCGGTCAACGAGGAGCGCTCGAGGTAGCACTGATAGCCCGCGGTCAACAGGAAGTTCAGCGCCAGGGCGAGCACGAACGTGGCGAACACGAGTGTGTAGAAGCCGAGGTCCGTTCGACCGACGCCGAGCGCGTCGCGCGCGGCGAAGAAGGCCAGCCCGCCGACCAGCGGGAACCATGCGTAGGCGACGAGGTTCTGCAGCAGGTAGTGGCGCTCCTCGCGCCAGCGCAGCCAGCCGACGACGATCGTGAGGACTCCGATGACCGCGGCCGGCGGGCCGCCGAGGAGCACCATCGCCAGGACGAGGGCCAGGAAGCTGCCCGACACCTTGAGCTTCGCGGAGGCAGTGTTCGCCGCGGTGAGGTCGCTGATCACGGCGCACCCGGCGAGCGCGAGGGCCAGCGGGATGTTCCAGTCGGCCGACCCGGATGCGAGCACGGCGAGCACGGCGGCCGCGATGAACGCCGCGAGCTGGACGCCTTGAGTCGAAGGGCTCGGTTGTCGGATCACCCGGGTGCTCCGAAGACAACGACTCTATCGGCGGGTCGGGGCCGCAGCTAAAGGCGGTCGGTTCATTGCAGCGACGGGCCCGACTTTTGGACCCGTCCCTGCGAGGGCCTGAGAGGGGGGACTAACCGAGCCGGTAGCCCATGGCTCCTCCTCTCCCAGGTCGAGACGCGGAGTGTTCACCCGGTTCGGCGCAGGTGCCGGCACACTGCCGGGAAGCGCACGGCTTCGGGGCCGCAACCTCCCGCTCGGCTCCAGGTCCGCTCGACGTTCATATGAAGCCGCTCGCGGGGGCGGCGAGTCCACTCGATACTCGCCGGGGATGAGGCATCCGCTTCGTAACCCAGCCTTCCGGCGGCTGGCGGCCGCCTACGCGATCAACGAGCTGGGGAACTGGCTCGGCGACGTCGCGCTCGCGATCGTCGTGTTCGATCGGACCGGCAGCGCGCTCGCCACCGCGGCGCTTTTCCTGAGCAGTCGCGTCGTCGGCGCGCTGGCTGCTCCGGTGCTCGTGTCCCGGCTCGAGGTCATGGGCGCGCGCACCGCCCTCCCGTGGGTCTATGTCGCCGAGGCCCTGGTCTTCGCCGTGCTGGCGCCGCTGGCTGCGAGCGGCTCGACCGCCCCGCTGATCGCCCTGGCCGCGCTGGACGGCGCGCTGGCGCTGGCCGGGCGGGCGCTCGTGCGCGCGGCGACCGCCGGGCTCGCCGCCGAGCCACGGCAGCTTCGCAGCGCGAACGCCGTCCTCAACCTGGGGATGACGGGTTCGGCGGCGCTGGGGCCGGCCGCGGCCGGACTGCTGGTCGCGGGCCTCGGGGCGCCCGCCACGCTCCTGGTCGACGCGGGGTCGTTCCTGGTCGTGGCACTGCTCCTCCCGCGCAACCTGCGACTGCCGGCGCCGAGCGGGGAGGTGCGCTGGCGCGCGCGCCTGGCCGACGCCGCCGCGTACATCCGCCGCGAACGGACGCTGCGCGGCCTGCTCTGCGTCCAGGCGGTCGCCCTCGTCTTCCTGACCGCGGTGGTTCCGGTCGAGGTCGTGTTCGCCAAGGCGACGTTGGACGCGGGCGACACGGGCTACGGCCTCCTGCTCATGGCATGGGGTGTGGGAATGGTCGGCGGCGGCGTGGTGTTCGCCGCCCTGCCCCGTGTCTACCTTCCGCACCTGCTGGCGTGGGGGACACTGGCCATCGCGGCCGCGTACGCCGCGACCGCGGCGGCGCCGTCCCTCGGCCTGGCGTGCGCGGCGGCGGCGCTCGGGGGCGCGGGGAACGGCGTTCAGTGGATCGCACTGGTCAGCGCCGTCCAGCAGGCGGCGGCGGGCGCCTATCAGGCGCGCGTCATGGCCGTGCTCGAGTCCGTGGCCGCGGCGACGCCGGCGCTCGGGTTCGCGCTCGGCGGCGTGGTTGCGACGCTCGCCTCACCCCGCGCCACCTACGCGGTCGCGGCGCTCGGGGCGGTTGCGTCAGCCGCGGCGTTCGCGGGGCTGGCCCGCGCCCGCCCGTCGCCGGCGCGCATGCCGGCTTAGACGCGGTAATCCCAGCTGACAGGCCCGCACCGCTATCCTGTGTCATGCCACGCGACGCGGGTCGTTTCGGCACATAGGTTCCCCGACTCTCCCGCGGCAGATGTGGCAAAGCCGGGCGCGACCACTCATGGATGAAGGTCGCGCCCGTGGTTAGCGCGGCAGCGTAACGCCGGGAAGCCAGGCTCGGACCGCACTCGCCACCGCGTCGAGGTCCGTCCTCAAGCTGTGGTTGCCCGGCACCTGCACGACGGTGCGATGTGCACCGCCGGGCGGAATCCCGAACGGGTCCCTCTCACCCTGCACGACCAGCGTCGGGACGGTCACGGCGTCGAGCTCTCCCAGGCGACTCGCTGCCGGGGCCGCCCCGGCCCGGCGCAGCGCCTGGAGCGGAAACGCCAGGCAGAGCACGCCGACGGCTGCGGTCGCCTCCGCGGTCCGGCAGGCCACACGAGCCCCCGAGGAGCGACCGCCGACGACGAGCCGCAGTCCGCGCAGCTCGCCTGCGAGCAGGTGCTCGATCACCGCCGTCCATGCGGCGTCGAGCTGGCGGGCGGGAGCCGGAGAGCGTCGCCCGGCGACCCGGTAGGGCTGCTCGACGAGCGCGACGGTGACTCCCTGCGCCCGCGCGACGTCCGTCACCGCCACGAGGTCACGCGAGGTCACCCCTCCAGCGGCGCCGTGACCGAGGACGAGCGCGGCGCTCGGCTCGTCGGCGGAATGCAGGTGGGCGGCCGCCGGACCATGGGGCGTCTCCACCTCGAGAATCGTCACGCCGAGAGCTCCTTCTCCCGGTCCCTCGTCTCGTGTAGCCGCGTCTCGGCTCTCTCGAGCTCCGTCTGGGCGCGTTGGGCGTCGGCCAGAGCGCGCTTGTGGGCCCGTTCGGCCTGCTCGCGGTCGCGCTTGGCGGCGTCGCGCTCGCGCTCTTTGCCCTTGGCGGCATCCCTCGCCTCGTGCGCCTGGACCGGCTCATCCGCGGTGAGGGCCGCTCCCCCGAAGCCCACGAGGCGCCGCTCCTTGTCCAGGCATCCGGCACTGACGAGCGCGCCGACGCCGGCGTCCCCGGCCGCGGCGTGCAGTGTCTCGCGTACGCGCTCGATCGTCGCCGCGGGTTGTGAACCCGCAACCTCCTCGACTCGACCGAGCAGCCGCGTGATCGCTTCGCGTTCGGCGGCGGATGCCGTGCGTAGCTGCGTCGGTGTGCGCGCCTTGCGCATGCGTTGGCCGGCCGACAGCAGCTCCTTCATATCGCCACGCGTCTGCCGGCTGACCCGGTTGACGATC
>JAWVFS010000279.1:0-4202 GCA_033855795.1 Solirubrobacteraceae bacterium
TCAAGCGCCACCAGCGCCCGCAGCAGGTCCGCGACGCCCAGCGCGCCGAGACAGTCGGCGGCGTGATCGAGAAGGAGGGGCCGATCCACCTCTCCAACGTCATGCCGGTGGATCCCAAGGAGAACAAGCCCACGCGCGTCGGCATGGAGACCGACGACGAGGGCAAGCGCCGCCGCATCACCAAGCGCAGCGGAACCCGAATCGACGACTGAACCCTCAGAACTGACGACTGACGACTGACGACTGACGACTGAAATGCCCGCCCGCCTCAAAGAACGCTACGAATCCGAGATCAGGCCCGACCTCGTCAAGCGCTTCGGCTACACGACGCCGATGCAGGCGCCCCGCATCACCAAGATCACCCTGAACATGGGCGTCGGCGAGGCCAAGCAGGACTCGAAGATGCTGGACGCCGCCACCGAGCAGCTGGCCACGATCGCCGGTCAGCAGCCCAGCGTGCGCCGGGCGCGCAAGTCGATCGCCAACTTCAAGCTGCGCGAGGACATGCCCGTGGGCGTCGCCGTCACGCTGCGGGGCGAGCGCTCCTACGAGTTCCTCGACCGGCTGATGTCCGTCGCGATTCCTCGCATCCGCGACTTCCGCGGACTGAGCCCGCGCTCGTTCGACGGGCGCGGCAACTACTCGCTGGGAATCCGCGAGCAGATCATCTTCCCGGAGATCGACTATGACGCGATCGACCAGGTGCGCGGCCTCGATGTCACCATCACCACGACGGCCGCTTCCGACGAGGAGGCGTTTGCCCTGCTTCTGGCGTTCGGCATGCCGGTCTCGAAGGAGGGCCGGCCGGGCGGCCCCGACGCCGACGCAGAGGCGGACGCCGAGGAGGAGCACCGCAAGGAGGAGGCGCGAGCCCGCGCCGAGGCCGAGCAGGCGGCACTGGAGCAGCTCAAGGAGGAGAACCCCGAGGCCTACGCCAAGCGCGAGCGCCCGTCCGAGGAGGACGAGGAGGGCGCCGAGGGCGAGACGGCCGAGGACGCCGAGAAACCAAACAGCAGCGAGGATTAAGGACTACATGGCGAAGACCTCACAGCGTGTGCGCCAGCGGCGCACCCCCAAGTACAAGACACGCGGCTACACGCGCTGCCGCCGCTGCGGCCGCGCGCGCGCCGTCTACCGCAAGTTCGGCGTGTGCCGGATCTGCCTGCGGGAACTGGCCCACGACGGCTACGTGCCCGGAATGACGAAGTCGAGCTGGTAACCCGATGGCCATGACCGACCCCATCTCCGACGTCCTGACGCGCATCCGCAACGCGATCACGGCATCGCACCAGACCGTCGAGGTCCCCGCGTCCAAGCTCGGCACGCAGGTCGCCCGGATCCTCAAGGAGCAGGGCTACATCGTCTCCTACGAGCCCCGGCCGCCGGACCGCGGCCGGACGGGCGACCTGATCGAGATCACGCTGCGCTACACCGAGGACCGCCAGTCGGTGATCAGCGGCCTGCGCCGGGTCTCGCGGCCCGGGCGGCGCACCTACGTCGACGCCCGGCACATCCCGAAGGTCCAGGGCGGCATGGGCACGACGATCGTCTCCACCTCCCGCGGCGTGATGACGGGCCACGAGGCTCGCCAGGCCGGCGTCGGCGGCGAGGTCGTGGCGGAAATCTGGTGAGGAGCTAGCGCGATGTCGCGAATCGGAAAGAAGCCCATCCCCGTGCCCACGAGCGTCACCGTCTCGATCGAGACCGACCTCGTGCGGGTCAACGGGCCCAAGGGCGAGCTCACCGAGCGCATCCCCCGGGACATCACCGTGGCCCAGGAGGGCGAGGAGCTGGTCGTCAAGCGCCCGACCGATCGGGGCGAGCACCGGGCTCTGCACGGGCTCACCCGCTCGCTCGTGGCCAACATGGTCGAGGGCGTCACCGACGGCTACGTCCGGACGCTCGAGATCCACGGCGTCGGCTACCGCGCCCAGCTCAAGGGGAAGGGCCTCGAGCTCGCGCTCGGCTTCTCCCACCCCGTGTCGATTCCGGCCCCGGACGGGATCGAGTTCGAGGTCCCCCAGCCCACGCGCGTGATCGTCAAGGGGATCTCCAAGCAGCTCGTCGGCGAGGTCGCCGCCACGATCCGCAAGCAGCGCCCGCCGGAGCCCTACAAGGGCAAGGGCATCCGCTACGAGGGCGAGTACGTGGCCCGGAAGGTGGGCAAGCGGGCATGAGCGTTTTGACCAAGCCGCAACAGCGCCAGCGCCGCCACCGGCGCGTGCGCGCCAAGATCCGCGGAAGCGCGGAGCGGCCGCGCATCGCCGTGTTCCGGTCCAACCGGGGCATCAGCGCGCAGCTGATCGACGATGATCGCGGCCACACCCTGGCCGCCGCGACGTGGACGGAGGACGACGTCAAGTCCCTTCCCCGCATGGAACAGGCGCAGAAGGTCGGCGCGAAGCTGGCTGATCGCGCCAAGGCCGCTGGCGTCGAGCGCGCGGTGTTCGACCGCGGCGGCTACCGCTATCACGGCCGCGTCAAGGCCGTCGCCGAAGCCGCCCGCGAGGCCGGGCTGACCGTCTGAGGGGGCGGCCGCCGCTACCCTGCACAAGCTCATGGCCGATAGAAAGAACATCAACCCCGCCGGCCTCGACCTCCAGGAGCGCGTCGTGGAGATCAACCGCGTCGCCAAGGTCGTCAAGGGCGGCCGGCGCTTCTCGTTCACGGCACTGGTCGTCGTGGGCGACGAGGACTCGATCGTCGGGGTTGGCTACGGCAAGGCCAATGAGGTTCCCGTGGCGATCCAGAAGGGCGTCGAGCGAGCGAAGAAGAACCTCTTCAAGGTCCCCAAGCACGGCGACACCATCACGCACCGCGTCGAGGGGGTGTTCGGCGCCGGCCGCGTCCTGCTCAAGCCGGCCTCGCCCGGTACCGGGGTGATCGCCGGTGGCGGCGTCCGCGCGGTCCTCGAGCTCGCCGGGATCAACGACATCCTGTCCAAGAGCCTGGGTACCCAGAACCCGATCAACCTCGTCAAGGCGACGGTCGCCGGGTTGCAGTCGCTGCGCACCCCCGAGGGTGTCGCGGAGCTGCGGGGCCTCACCGTGGCGCAGGTGCTCGGCCTCGCCGAGAAGACCAACGATGGCGCGCCCGAGCCGGCCCGCGACGAGCCGGCCGCCGCCCCGGGGCCCGCGGCCGAGCCCCCGCCACCGGAGGAGACCGCCGAGGCGCCCTCGTGACCAAGCTGCGCATCACCCAGGAGCGTTCGCGCAACGGCTCCAACCCCAAGCAGATCGACACCCTGCGCTCGCTCGGCCTGCGCGGCATCGGCCAGAGCGTCGAGCGCGAGGACACCCCACAGGTCCGCGGCATGGTCTACGCCGTCCAGCACCTCGTGAAGGTCGAGGAGGACTGATGGCCGACGACGAGCGCATCGGGCTGCACACGATCAAGCCGCCGCGCGGCAGTCGGCGCCCGCGCAAGCGCGTGGGCCGCGGCGAAGGCTCGGGCACGGGCAAGACCGCCGGCCGCGGCGAGAAGGGCGCGGGGTCGCGCTCCGGCGCAAAGCAGCGGCCTCGCTTCGAGGGCGGCCAGAACCCGATCCACATGCGGATGCGCAAGCTGCGCGGACCGCACATGAAGAAGTCGATGCCGTTCGAGCCGTTCCGCACGCACACCCAGCCGGTGAACCTCGCCGCGCTCCAGGAGCGCTTCGACGCCGGCGCGGAGGTCACGCCCGATGCGCTCAAGGCGAAGGGCCTGGCCAAGCGCAAGGGCATTCCGGTGAAGATCCTCGCCCAGGGCGAGCTCAGCAAGGCGCTGACCGTGCACGCGCACGCCTTCAGCGCCGCCGCGCGCGAGCGGATCGAAGCCGCGGGCGGCACCTGCCAGATCATCGAATAGCCGCCCGCGCGGCTCACCCGGCGGGCTAGGCGAAGGTGGCCCTCGGCTAACCTGTGGCGCCGTGGCACGCACGATCCTCAGCGCGTTCACCGTCCCGGACATCCGGAAGAAGCTGCTCTTCACGGCAGTCGTGCTCGCCCTCTACCGGCTGGGCTCGCACATCCCGGTCCCGGGCGTCAATACGTCCGCGGTCAACGACATCCAGAAGCAGTTCGGGGGCTCGAACATCCTCGGCTTCCTCAACCTGTTCTCGGGCGGAGGCCTGCAGCGGATCGCCATCTTCGCGCTGGGGATCATGCCCTACATCACGGCCTCGATCATCCTGCAGCTGATGACGGTCGTCGTGCCGTCGCTCG
>JAWVFS010000280.1:0-15761 GCA_033855795.1 Solirubrobacteraceae bacterium
CTGGAGCCGCCCGTGCCGGCGCTGCGGGCCGAGCTGGCGGCGCGCGGCGTGGAGGTCGACGACGCCGAGGCCGGGGCCACGCTGCTGGCCGAGATCACCTACTACCGCGCGCACCACCTCGAGGGGAGCGATCGCGCCGCGGTGGCTCGCCTGCGGCGGCGCTGCGCGGAGGAGATGCGGGAGGCGCTGCCCGAGCGCGTGCGTGACGCGCTGCCGTTGGACGAGCTCGAGGTCGCGATGATCGCCGCGCTGCGCTTCCGTCCCTATCCCGAGGTGGTCGCCGCGCTCGAGGACCTGCGTCGCCGCGGCCTGCGGCTGGTGGTCGTGTCGAACTGGGACGTCTCGCTGCACGACCAGCTGGCGCAGGACGGTCTGGGGCGGCTGGTGCACGGAGTCGTCAGCTCCGCGGAGCTCGGCGCCGCCAAGCCGGCGCCGGCCGCGTTCACCCATGCCCTCACGCTGGCCGGCGTGCCTGCGGAGGAGGCGGCCCATGTCGGCGATCGCGTCGAGGAGGACGTGGAGGGCGCGCGAGCCGCCGGGATCGAGCCGGTCCTCGTCGTCCGCGACGGCGAGCCGCCGGAGCTCCGGCCGCCGGTGTGGACGATCCGGTCGCTGCGCGAGCTCGAGGCCCTCGGCCCGTAATTTGGATTCGGCATGAGCAGCCTTCCACCGACGCCTCCACCGCTGGCCTTCCAGCATCCCGGGCCGCCACCGGAGCTGCCGGAGCTCCCCGAGGGCCTCTCGCCGCAGCCGCGCTGGCCTCCCTGGACGGCGCCGGTCGCCCTCATCGCGGCCTTCGTGGTGGCGGTCTTCGGAGCGATCCTGATCGGGGCCGTGGCCGCTGCGGGCGGGGCGTCACTCGACCATCCGCCGCCGAGCGTGGAGATCCTCGCCACCGCCTTCCAGGACGCGGCGCTCGTCGGCGCGGCGCTGCTGTTCGCCCGCATCACGCGCCGGCCTCGGCCGTGGCACTTCGGCCTGCGCGCCACGCGCTTCTGGCCCGCTCTGGGCTGGATGGCCCTCGCCTGGGTCAGCTTCATCGTCTTCAGCGCCGTGTGGGTGACCGCGCTCGACATCAAGTCCAAGGACCGGCTGCCGGACGAGCTGGGCGCGGACCAGAGCACGGTCGCCCTGCTGGCCGTCGCGGTGCTCGTGTGCGTGATCGCTCCGATCGCCGAGGAGGTCTTCTTCCGCGGCTACTTCTTCAACGCGCTGCGCTCGTGGAAGGGGCTGTGGCCGGCCGCGATCCTCACCGGCCTGGTGTTCGGCGCGATCCACGTCGGCTCGGCGCCCGTGCCGTTCCTCGTGCCCCTGGCCGTCTTCGGCTTCGTCCTCTGCCTCCTGTACTGGCGCACCGGCTCGCTGTATCCGTGCATCACGCTGCACGCCCTCAACAATTCCCTCGCCTTCGGCGTTTCGCAGCACTGGGACTGGCAGATACCGGTGCTGATGGTCGCTTCGCTGACAGTGATCGCCGGTCTCATCCTCCCGCTGGGCGGCGTGCGCCGCCGCCCGCGGCTGGCTTAACGAATTCCAACATGCCAAGCGCGCCGATCCCGCCTCCGTGTGACATAAGATGCCGCCCGTGCGCCGGATCGCCCCGCTCATCGGCACGGTCGCCGTGCTGGTTTCCGCTCCCGGGGCCGCGGCGAAGACGCCGACGACGCCCACCCGCCCAACGGCGGCGAAGCTGACGCTCGCCACCCCGCGCCTCTACCGGGTCGGGGGCCGCCCGGTCGCGCTCGCCCGGCAGACGTGGACGCTGGTCGCGACGGTCTCGACCTTCGTGCCCGGGCAGGCGGTCAGGATCACGTTCTCCCGCAACGGCCGCGCGCTCAAACGCGTCACGGTCCCGCTCGGGCGTGGGGCGCGCGGCACCGGCCGCGCTTCCACGAGCTTCCGGCTCGCCGGCCCGGGCCGGGTTCGGGTCACGGCCACGCATGCCGCCACGGCGCAGCAGGCCGGGATGTCGGCTCGGGCGCGCATCGACGCGATCCTGCCCTACTCGGGCTACGGGTCGGGAGGCCTGCGCGTGACCTACCTCCAGCGCCGCCTGCGCGCCGAGGGCTATGCCGTGCACCTGAGCGGGAGCTTCGATAACCAGACCGGCCGCGCGGTGATCGCCTACCGCAAGGTGAACCGGATGGCCCGCGGCGGCCCGGCGAACGGGCGGTTGTATCGCCAGCTCGCGCGCGGGCGGGGCAGCTTCCACGCCAAGTACGCGGGCCACGGCCGGCACATGGAGGCCGACCTCTCGCGCCAGGTGCTTGCCCTGATGAACCCCAACGGCCAGCCGGCGTTCGTCTACCACATCTCCTCCGGCAAGCCTTCGACGCCCACGGTCCTCGGCTCCTACTACGTGTACTCGAAGACGCCCGGCTACAACTCGCTGGGGATGCTGGACTCCAACTACTTCATCGACGGGTACGCGACGCACGGCTACCACGACGTTCCCCTCTACGCGGCCAGTCACGGCTGCATCCGCGAGCCGATCCCGGACGCGCTCTCGATCTACAACTGGGTGCGCTTCGGCACGCGGATCGACGTGTATCCGTAGGGCTCTATGCGGACCGGCCGCCACGTTCGCGCTTGAAGACTGGCTCCGGCCGCCTCTAGCCTAGCGCCGCATGGTCGCCGCCCTCGCCGCCTGGACGCTCGCCGCCGTGCTCGCGGGTGCGGCTGTCCTCAAGCTCCGCGATCCGGCCGCCGGCCAGGCGGCGCTCGCGACGTACGGGCTCCGCCGCGCCGGGGCGCGCCGCGCGGCCTGGGGCGCCGTTATCGCGATCGAGCTGGCGCTCGCGATCGGGCTCGCCCTGGGCTCGGTTGTCGCGGCGTACCTTGCGGCCGGACTGTTCGCCGGCTTCGCGCTGGCCCTCGGGCTCGCACTCGCGCGCGGCCGTGGCGGCCAGCCGTGCGGCTGCCTCGGCGGCGACGCGCGCGTCGGTCCCATCGGGCTCGTTCGCGCCGTCGGGCTGGCCGGTGCGTGTGCGGCGGTGCCCGCGCTGCGCGGCGTCGAGCCGACGACCGAGGGCTGGCTGGCGCTCGCGCTGGTCGGCGCCGTCGCCGCCGTCCTCGCGCTGGCGCGCGAACGGCGCGAGCGGCGGCCACGGCTCGGTCCGCGGGGCGCGCTCGAAATTCCGGGTGAGGGGCCCGAGGTCGGCTCGCGCACGCCGGTGCTCGCGTCGTTCGACGCACCCGCGTCCGCTCGGCTGGCGCTGGCGGTGTTCATGTCGGAGGGCTGCCCGATGTGCCGCACGCTCGAGCCCGCGGTCGAGCACTTCGCGCGGGACCCGATCGTGGCGCTCCGACGCTTCGACGAACGCCGCGACGCCACGGCCTGGCATGTGCTGGACGTCCCCGGCAGCCCGTACGCCGTCGCGCTCGGGCTGGACGGGACGGTGCTCGCGAAGGGGACGTTCAACTCGCCGGGCCAGCTCGAGAGCGTGCTGGCGACGGCGGAGCGCCGCGAGCGCGAGGCGGCGGGCTCGACGCCCGAGTCCGGTACGCGCGCGGTCGTCGGGGGCACCTCGCGGCGCGGTCTGCTCGCGCGCGCGGGCGAGGCGATGGTGGCGGTCGCCGCCGGCCGGCTGGTGGCGGCGGCGGTCAAGCCCGGCGAAGCCGAGGCCTTTCACTTCTGCGGGCACACCTACACCACGGCCTCGTGCCCGCACCCCACCGGCCTGCCGCGCATCGACGCCCACGGCTACCCGCTGCGCGCGCGGGACGGGCACGCCATCGACGACCTCGGCCGCCCGATCGACCGTCGCGGCCATCCGGTCGACGAGCACGGGCACGCGCTGCGCGATCCCGACGGCCAGCGCCTGCCCAGCGCCCCCCGCACGAAGATCTGCAAGCGCGCCGGTCGCGATCGCCACTTCAGCACCTGGATCGACGGCTCCTGGTATCGCTGCTGCGGCGGTCACGTGCGCCGGCTCATGGACTGCTGCTCCTATCACCCGAACCGCATCAACGGCGATGCGGCCCTGACCGGCTACTGCTATTCGGGCCGGTCGGTGTTCTGCACGATGTACTACGACACGAACGTCCCGTGTTGACCCCGCTGGCCTGGCTGCTCGGCGCGACCGCGCTGCTGGCGGGTGTCACCGGCGCGTGGTCGCCCTGCGGTTTCTCGATGGTGGACACGCTCTCCAGCGGCGGCGGTGGACGGCGGCGCGTGACACTCGTGTCGTGCGCCACGTTCGCGTGCGGGGCACTGCTCGGCGGCGTCGTGACATTCGGGATGCTCAGCCTGGTCGGCGCGGCCCTGCGCGGCGCGGGCGCCGCCGCTCCGGTCGCCGTCGCCGCGGCGATCGCCGGCGCCGCGGCGCTCGGCGAGGCGCGCGGGGTGCGGATCGTGCCCCAGGTGCGCCGCCAGGTGCCCGAGCCGTGGCGGCGTGTGCTGCCGCTTCCGCTGGCGGCGTGGCTGTACGGCATCCTGCTCGGGCTCGGCTTCACGACCTTCGTGCTGACGCTGGCCGTGTGGGCGCTGGCCGGGATCTGCGTCGCGCTCGGCGATCCCGAGCTCGGGATCGTGATCGGGCTCGGCTTCGGGATCGGCCGGGCACTGCCGGTCGTCGCGCTGGCGCCGGTGGCCCGGCGCCGGACCGGCGTGCGCGCGCTCGCGCTGATGGCCGAGCGTCCGCTGGTACTGCGCGGTCTGCGACTCGCAGACGCCGCCGGCCTGGCGGTCTGCGCGGCGGTGATCGCCGCGGGGCCGGCCGCGGCAGCGGTCGTGGTGGCCACCGGCAGCGACCCAAGCGCGGCCGGGAACGACCTCGCCTGGCAGGCGCCGGACGGGACGGGAAAGCTCCGGCTGAGCGGCCGCGTGTTTACGCTGCCGGGCCGCGACCCGGCCATCGGCGGGCGGATGATGGCGTGGCACCGCGGGTCTCTGGTGACCGTCGCCCGCCGCGACGCCCCGAGGGTGGTGCTGACCACCCGCGTTCCCGGTGTGGACAAGCTGGCGGTCTCGGACCGCTGGCTGGTGTACCGCGCCCGCGGCCAGTTATGGGGTCGCCGGCTCTCGTCACCGCGCCGGGCGTTGCGGATCGCGCGCGGTCAGGTCGGACGCCCCGCGCTCAATGGGGACACGGTCGTGTACAGCATCACGGGGCGCGCCGGGAGCGCCATCGCGGCCGTCGATCTGCGCCGCCGCCACGGCCGTGTGATCCGCTGGGCGCAGGCGAGCCAGTTCCTCAACCCGTCGCTGCTCGCCGGGCGGCTGCTCTACGTCGGCGAGTCGGACTGCTCGCAGCTCCTGCGCCTCGGTTTGCCGGACCGCCGCCGCGAGCGCTTTCTCGTCGATCTTGCGCCGATCGCCCGGCACGACTCCGGGCACGAGCCAGGGCACACAGAGCAGGGGTCCGAGACGAGCATCTGCCCGGGCGGCGTGCGCCGGGCGGCGCGCGACGTGCTGTGGACGACCGCGTTGTCGCGGCGCTACGCCTACGTGACCGTGCTGCGCTTCGGCGCCGCCGGGCTGGGCAGCCCGCGGATCCTGCGGATCCGGCGGTGACGCCGGACCCTACGCGCGCCCGTGCATGAAGCGCGCGAGGAAGCCGAGGCCGAAGCCGAAGACGACGAACGCCAGCAGCGCCGGGAGGCCACGCTGCGCCCAGCGGCTGTCGCTGCTCGAGACGATCCCCTGGAACGGGGAGACGACGACGTCGTTGGCGTCGTCGATCGCCTCCCGGAGCGCGCCGTGGTCCTTCTCGCGCTGGCGCTCGGCGGCCGGCGGCGGGTTGGCCTCCAGGTCCTGCGCCAGCTTCGCCTCGTTTCGCTTCGATGCGCCGTTTAGCTCGTCGATGGCGAACAGCCCGAACGAGACGATGATCACGGCGCTCACGAGGATCGCGACCGCGCGCAGGATCCGCTCGAACACCGGGCTAGGATACGGCGCCGTGCAGCGGCTCCTCGACGGACGTTCGATCGACAGGGCTTGCCGGTGAGCGCCCGCGACCGGCTGGTCGCCGAGCTGCGCGAGCACGCCCTGGTGATCGGCGACGTCACGCTGTCCAGCGGCGCCACGGCCTCGTACTACGTCGACGCCAAGCGGGCGATCCTGCGCCCCGCTGGTTTTGCCGCGCTCGGCGAGCTGGTCGCCGCGCAGGCGGCCGCGCTCGGCGCGACGGCCGTCGGCGGGCTGACCATGGGCGCCGATCCGGTGGCGTGCGCCGCCCTCGCGGGCGGGGCGCAGGTCAAGGCGTTCTTCGTGCGCAAGGAGACCAAGCAGCACGGCCTCATGCGCCGCATCGAGGGTCCGGCGCTCGGCGCGGGCGACCGCTGCCTCGTGGTCGAGGACGTGGTCACGACCGGCGGCTCGACCCTCCGCGCGATCGAGGCACTCCACGAGGCGGGCCACGAGATCTGCGGGGCGGTGTGCGTGCTCGACCGCCTGGCGGGCGGCGGCGAGGCGATCGCCGAGGCGGCCGGAGCGCAGTACGTCGCGCTCACGACGATCGACGACGTCTACCCGGACCGCCCGGACCGGGCGGGTTAGACCCGCGCCGGCCGCCCCCGGAACGAGCGCAGCACGACCTGGAGGTACGGGGCATAGCGTCCCGACGATATGGCCGCGCTCCGGAGGACCGCGACCGTGTAGGTGACGACACCGGGCCGGTGGAGGGCGTACAGCGTGATCGCCTGGCGGACGTGCGTGCGCGCGAACGTGCCGGTCGCCGTCAGGCGCGCCGCGGGGTAGCGCAGCCCCGGCATTCCTACCCCGCGCCCGAAGCGCAGGTTGCGGTACCCGCTGAGGTGGCGCACGGTGCGTTCGAGGTACTGCGCCGGCGGGTCGTCCGCGCCATCGTTGCCGCGGTCGGCCGACACCGCCAGGGCCAACGCCCGGTCGGTCGACCGGATCAGCGTGCTGCTCTCGCCCGACCGCCTCGTCGCCCACCCGGGCGGCAGCGAGAGCGAGAAGCCGGCGGTGGCGTTGATCAGGCGGGTCCAGCCCCGTAACGCCGCCGCCGGCGGGTCGGTGGTCTCCTTCGGCGCGGAGCGACCGGAGGAGGAGCCGCAGCCGGCCGGCGCGACGGCCAGCATGAGGCAGACCAGGACAGGGCGCCGTCGCACGAGTGCCCCGAGCTGGATTCGAACCAGCGGCCTACTCCTTAGGAGGGAGTCGCTCTATCCGGCTGAGCTATCGGGGCGCGGGGCGATTGTACGCGCGAAACCTCCACATCCGGCGAGGGGCAGGGAAACAGCCCGACAGCGGGAATTACAGTGCGGAAGAGCTCGCGAGAGAGGACGTCATGACCGGTAGAGGGATGGGGGCCCGCCTCGCCATGGGCGGAGCCGTCGCAGTGCTGTTGGTGGGGACGCTGAGCGCCTGCGGATCGTCGAGCAGCGGTCGCAGCGGTGGCGCGATCACGATCCTCCAGACCAACTTCCCCGATGCGCTCGACCCGGCGCAGGCCATCACCGCCGACGGCTGGGAGCCCCTGACCCAGGTGTATCCCGGGCTGCTGACGTTCGAGCACGCCTCGGGCGCGGCAGGGGCAAAGGTCGCACCCGGGCTCGCCGAGGCGCTGCCGCAGATCTCGGCTGACGGCAGGACGTATCGGCTCCGGCTGCGCAAGAACCTGAACTTCTCGAACGGCGCGCCGATCCGGGCGTCCGATTTCAAGCACTCGATCGAGCGGGTGATGGCGACCGACTCACCCGGCGTCGGCCTCGGCTATGCGGCCATCGTCGGTGCCGAGCAGTTCGCAAAGACGAAGAAGGGTGGGATCACCGGCATCGTCGCCAACGACTCCACCGGTGAGGTGACCATCCATCTGATCCAGCCGCGTGGCTCCTTCACCTACCTGCTCGCGATCCCGTTCGCCGGCGTGGTCCCGGCGAGCACCCCTGAGAAGAACCAAACGCCCCACCCCCCGCCGGGCGCCGGGCGCTACGTCATCCGCAACGTCGATCAGGGACGCGGCTACCAGCTCGTGCGCAACCAGCGCTTCTCTGGAGGCCTGAAGGGCACCGCCGTCGATGTCGGGAAGGTCAACGCGATCACGGTCAAGATCAACAGCAACATCTCGGCGCAGGTAACCCAGATCGTGAGCAACCAGGCGGACTTCATGGTCGACAACCCGACGGCCGACCGCGCCGGGGAGGTGCGCTCGAAGTACACCGGCACGCGCTATCGCGAGTTCCCCACGACCTCGACCTACTACATGTTCATGAACACCGAGGCGCCTCCGTTCGACAAGCTCGCCGTGCGACAGGCCGTCAACTGGGCGCTCGATTTCGACGCGCTCAACCGTCTTCAGGCCGGCTTTCTGTCCAAGACGCACGGGATCCTCCCGTCACAGCTTCCGGGCTACGAGCCCAGCCCGGATCTCTATGCGGGCCCCAATCTGCAGAAGGCCCGGCAGCTGATCGCACAGGCCGGCGCCAAGGGCGCACCGGTGACGGTGTGGGGGAACGACCAGGACCCGACGCCGCAGACGATGGCCTACTACACCGACCTGCTCAACAAGATCGGCCTCAAGGCCAAGCTCAAGACGATTGCCGCCGCCGACTACTTCCCGGCCGTCGGGGACCGCTCGCTGCGGGCACAGACGGGCTTCGCGAACTGGACCGAGGACTACCCGCACCCCGCGGACTTCATCGACGGGCTCCTCAATCCCGACAACATCACGGCCACGAACAACAACAACCTGTCCTACAACGCCTCCGACGCGGGCTTCGCCAAGCGCATCAACGCGGTCGCCGCCCGGCCCCTCACTGCTCAGACCAAGAAGGAGTGGGCCGCCCTGGACCGCTACGCCCAGCAACAGGCCTACTGGGGCGTGTACGCCACCCGGAAGCAGAGCACCTTCTTCTCGGACCGGATGAACTTCAAGGACTGCAAAGGCGACGACTGGCCCGTGGCGACCCACGACTGGGGACGCTTCTGCCTGAAGTAGCGGGGCGCTGACGCCCTTGGCTCCGAACCCCTCAAGCGAGTTCGCGTTCGAGCCCAGCCCCTCCGTGCCCGGCGTGGCGGCAACCGAGGGTCGGCCGATCGAGGCCGTCGGCCCCTGGAGTTCCGCCCGGGCGCGCCTGCGCCGTAACCGCACCGCGATGACTGCGCTGGCCGTGTTCGCGACGATCGTGGCCTGCTGTCTGGCCGCGCCACTGTGGGCCGATCAGGTCGCGCACGTCGGTCCGGACGAGAACAACCTCACCGGCACCTTCGAGCGCGGCGGCAAGCGGCTCTACGTCGTCACGCCGCCGCCCGAGACCAAGCCGGTCGGACCGGGCTGGAGCGGCCGGTACCTGCTGGGGGCCGACAAGAACGGACGCGACGAGATGGTGCGGCTGCTCTACGGCGGACGCAACTCGCTCCTTGTCGGCTTCGCGTCGGCGCTCATCACCACGGTCGTTGCGGTGATCCTCGGGCTTCTCGCCGGCTACTTCCGCGGGCGCACCGACCTGGTCGTGCGCACGACGTTCGACATCATCTGGTCGTTCCCCGTGCTGCTGCTTGGCATCTCGCTCGGCACGGCGCTGGCGATCGGGGGCCTGCACCTCGGCCCGATCGACATCGAGAGCGGTTCGCTCTGGATCCCGATCCTCGTCATCGGGGTCATCTACATCCCCTATCTCGGGCGCCCGGTCCGCGGCCAGGTGCTCGCCCTGCGCGAGAAGGAGTTCGTCGAGGCCGCGGTGGCCCAGGGCGCGGGTCCGCTGCGGATCATGTTCGGTGAGCTGCTGCCCAACCTCGCGTCCACGATCCTCGTATTCGGCACGCTGATCGTGGCCAACAACATCCTCACCGAGGCCGCGCTCTCGTTCCTCGGGGCCGGGGTGCAGCTTCCGACGCCGTCGTGGGGGAACATGATCGGCGAGGGCGTCAACCTGCTCTCCACGGCGCCGCATCTGACCATCGTGCCGGGGCTGGCGATCACGCTGACGGTACTCGCGCTCAACGTGTTCGGGGACGGCCTGCGCGACGCCCTCGACCCGCGGGCCAAGGTGCGGCTTCGCTAGGCCATGGCCCGCTTCGCGGTCAGGCGGCTCATCAACATGGCGTTCGTCCTGTTCGCCATCTCGGTCGTCACGTTCCTGATCTTCTACGTCTTCCCGGGTACGAACACCAGCGCGCAGGTGCAGCGGATCGCCGGGCGCAGCTCCAATGAGGTGACCCGAGCGCAGGTCAAGAAGGACTACGGCTTCGACAGGCCGGTCTTCGTTCAGTACGAGCGGCTCGTGGAGAAGTTCGCCGACGGGAGCCTGATCTCGTACAGCAATCAGACCAACGTGCGCGACGAGATCGCCCGCGGCATTCCCGCGACCGTCTCCCTGGTCCTTGGAGCCGCCGTCATCTGGACGTTCTTCGGCGTGCTCTTCGGCGTCCTCAGCGCGGTGTACGCGGGTCGCTGGCCGGACCGTGTGCTCACCGTGCTCTCGATGATCGGGATATCGCTGCCCGTGTTCTGGGTCGGCGCACTGCTGCTCTACTACCTGACCGACCGCATCCACCTGTTCCCGCCGGGTGGCTACGTGAAGCTGACCGAGGACCCGTGGGGCTGGTTCACCCACCTGCTCCTGCCGTGGTTCACCCTCTCGATCCTGTTCATCGGCTTCTACTCGCGCCTGCTGCGGTCGAACATCCTCGACACGATCAACGAGGACTACGTGCGGACGGCCCGCGCCAAGGGCCTCTCGGAGCGACGCGTGCTCGTCCGCCACGTCCTCCGCAATGCCCTGATCCCGATCGTGACGCTCTTCGGGTTGGACTTCGGCGCGGCCATCGGCGGCGGCGCGATCCTGACGGAATCGATCTTCAGCCTCCAGGGCGTCGGGCAGTACGCGGCCCAGTCGGTGGGCTCGCTCGACCTCCCGCCGGTCATGGGCACGACGCTCTACGCCGCCGGCTTCATCGTGCTGCTCTCGGCCGTGGTGGACATCGCCTACGCCTACCTGGATCCCCGGATTCGCCTCACTGCCTGAGACCGAGCCGCTTCTGACCGTCGAGGACCTCCGGGTCTCCTTCGCCACCGAGGACGGCGTGGTGCGCGCGGTCGACGGCGTCTCGTTCGAGCTGCGGGCCGGCGAGGTGCTGGCCATCGTGGGGGAGTCGGGCTGCGGCAAGTCGGTCACGGCGCAGACGATCATGGGGCTCACCCGCTCGCCCAACGCCGAGTTCTCGGGCTCGATCCACTACGGCGAGACCGAGCTGGTGCATGCGCCCGACGCCACGCTGCGCGCGATCCGTGGCGAGGAGATCGCGATGGTCTTCCAGGACCCGATGACCTCGCTGCACCCCGTGTACCGGATCGGGTGGCAGATCGCCGAGCAGATCCGCGCCCACGGGGACGTCTCCGAGGTGGCGGCGCGCGGCCGCGCGATCGAGCTGCTGGCCGAGGTCGGCATCCCCAACCCGGCCGAGCGGGTGGACGCCTACCCGCACGAGCTCTCGGGCGGCATGCGCCAGCGGGCGATGATCGCCATGGCGCTTGCAAACCGGCCGCGGATCCTCATCGCCGACGAGCCCACGACGGCGCTCGACGTGACGGTCCAGGCGCAGATCATCGCGCTGCTCGACGATCTCCGCGGCGAGCTGGGTTCGGTGGTCCTGATCACCCACGACCTCGGCGTGGTCGCGGAGATCGCCGACCGCGTGCTCGTGATGTACGCCGGGATGCTGGTCGAGCAGGGCGAGCGCGACGCGATCTTCTACGACCCTCAGCATCCCTACACGTGGGGTCTGCTCGGCTCGATCCCGCGCCTGGACGGGCCGACCGGCGGCCGCCTGCCCTCGATCGCCGGCGCGCCGCCGTCGCTGATCCACCGGCCGGAGGGCTGTGTCTTCCGGCCGCGCTGCCCACACGCCTTCGACCGCTGTGGCGAGCTGCCGGCGCTGGAGGCGCGTGCCGGGCCGGCCCACCTCGACCGCTGCTGGCTCGACGTCGAGGCCAAGCGCACCGGGCGTGTGGTGGACGGGCAGATCGGGCTGCGCGCCGACACGGAGGCGGTCCCGTGAGCGCCGAAGGCGACCCGCTCGTCGCGGCCGAGCACCTCGAGCAGCACTTCCCGATCAAGGACGGGGTGCTGTTCGACCGCGAGGTCGCGACCGTCCGCGCGGTCGACGACGTGACGCTGGCCATCGCAGCGGGAGAGACGGTCCGGCTCGTCGGGGAGTCGGGCTGCGGCAAGACCACTCTCTGCCGGTGCCTGCTGCGACTGCTCGAGCCGACCGGCGGCGCCGTGCGCTTCGGTGGGCGCGACATCACCCACCTCGGCCGGCGCGAGCTGCGCCCTCTGCGGCGTGAGATGCAGATGGTCTTCCAGGACCCCTACGCGTCGCTGAACCCGCGCCGGCGCGTGGGCCAGATCGTCGGCGACCCGATCCGCTCCTTCGGCGAGGTGAGCGGGCGCGAGCAGGTGAGGACGCGGGTGCAGGAGCTGCTGCAGCGGGTGGGGCTGAGCCCCGAGCACTACAACCGCTATCCGCACGAGTTCTCGGGCGGCCAGCGCCAGCGCATCGGCCTGGCGCGCGCGCTGGCGCTGCAGCCGAAGCTGATCGTCGCCGACGAGCCGGTGTCCGCGCTGGACGTCTCGATCCAGGCGCAGATCATCAACCTCCTCGACGAGCTCCAGGAGGACCTCGGGCTCACCTACCTGTTCGTCGCCCACGACCTCGGGGTCGTGCGCCACGTATCCGACCGGGTGGCCGTCATGTACCTCGGGAAGCTGATGGAGGTGGGTCCGGTGGACGATCTCTACGCCCAGCCCGTCCACCCGTACACGGTCGCGCTGCTGTCGGCGATACCGATCCCCGATCCCCGGGCGAACGCCCGGCGCGAGCGGATCGTGCTCGAGGGCGACGTGCCCAGCCCGATCGACCCGCCGACGGGATGCCGCTTCCACCCGCGCTGTCCGCGGGCAACCGAGGTCTGCGGACGCGTGGAGCCGCCGCTCGTGGACTACGGCCACGGGCACCTCGCCGCCTGCCACCACCCCGTCGGCGTGGACGCCGGGAAGATCGCGGCGGCGACGATCTCACCGGCCTCGCCGGCCGGCGCCGGCGACGTCATGCCCGCAGACCCCGATTGAGACGGCCGCGGCGTCGGCTACGGTGGCGCCGCACCGAGCCAGCGCACCGAGGAGGAGACCAATGGCCACCGGCAGCGAGACGCCACCGCCCGAGTCCGCCGCGACCCAACCGCCCGCAGACGGCGCCGGCGGCGGGAGGAAGGCCGGGCTGATCGTCCTCGTGGCGGTGTTGATCGCCGGTGCCGGCGTGGCCGGGTACTTCATCGGCGACAGCGCGGCCGACGCCTCCAAGGCCAGGAAGGAAGGGCGCGCTGCCGGCGAGGCCGCCGTGCGGGCCCAGTACCGGGCCGGCGCCGCGGGCTATGAGGCGATCTTCCGCGCCGGCCAGACGGCGGGGAACCGGAGCGGTCAACGGGCCGGCGTCCGCCTCGGCGCCAAGCAGGGCCAGGCGGCCGGCTTCGAGCGCGGCCGGGCCTCGGGCAAGGCGCAGGGCGTGGCCGACGGCGCCGCGGCGGCGCTCGGCAACTACACCAGCTGGCAGACCGGCGCCGGAGGGTTCTACATCGTCGACCCGGCGCCGGGGACGCAGGCCGGGATCCCGTACGTGATCAACGGCCGCCAGCTGATGCAGCCCAACAGGCTGTACGAGATCTGCACGGACGACCCCGCGCGGGTCTGCAGTCAGGCGGCGCCGCCGAAGTAGCGCTCAGTCGGGCTCTTCGTCCTCGCCGTCGTCTTCGTACAGCGACTCGCTCGCGACCTCGCGACCGCGCGTGTCGAAGAGCTTCACCTCGAGGGTGTCGGCGCGGTAGTCGTCGGGCGCGATCAGCGTGAAGCGGTCCTCGACGAGCGTGCACTGGTCGACGGCGAGGTCGGCCAGCTCGGCGGTGACGATCGCGCCGGCTGCCCGCAGCGGGCGGCCGTAGACGAGGGTGACCTGCGCGACGCGGCCCTCCTCGCCGCGCCATGTGCCGATCACGTCGTCGGATAGGTCGAGGGACCAATCGGGGTTGCGCTCGGCGGTCTCGGCCGTGAAGTCGGCGGTGGCCGCGATGTCCGACGGCTCGCTGCCCTCCGCGGCCGGCGCGAAGGAGACGTGGCCGAAGAGCTCCAGCCCGGTCGAGGTCGGTGCGGTGGCCGGCACGTAGGTCCGGCCCGCGTAGGTGCGGTCCGGGTAGAACGTGATCTCCCCCGGCTCGCCGAGGTCCTCGCCGTCGGCGTCCACCTCGTCGCAGGCGCGGTAGAAGGCGTCGGACAGGCGGTGCGCCCAGCGGCCATAGGGCGCGCCCTCCTGCGGGGGCTCGGCGGCGAAGCGGGGCACGAAACGGTCGGTGGGCGCCATCGGCGCGGGAGAGGCTACCGGCGGGCGGGCGCATTAGGTCTCCAGCATCAGCGTGACGGGTCCGTCGTTGACGAGCTCGACGGCCATCATCGCCCCGAACACCCCGCGCGCCGCGCGGGCCCGCTCGCAGAAGCGCAGATACAGCGCCTCGGCGTGGGCGGCCGGCGCGGCGGCCGCGAACGACGGCCGGTTTCCCCGGCGCGCGTCGCCGTACAGCGTGAACTGCGAGACGCAGAGGATCTCGCGCTCCCCGAGGGGCTCGTTCATGCGGCCTTCGGCATCCGGGAAGACGCGCAGCGCGCGGACCCTGTCGGCCAGGCGATCGGCGTCGGACTCCTGGTCGTCGTGCGTGACGCCGAGCAGGACGAGCAGTCCGGGGCCGATGGCGCCGACCTCGTCTCCCTCCACCGTCACCGACGCCCGGCCGACACGCTGGACGAGCGCCCGCATGCGCGGACTCTCTCAGGTCAGCAGGGAGGCCGCGACCCCCGCGGCCACGACGATCGCCGTGCTCCACGCGATCGCACCCGCGGCGATCCGCAGGTCCAGGCCGTAGACGTGCGCGACGACAAGCGTGTTGATCCCGGTGGGCATCGCGGCCATCAGCAGGTAGGCGTCGGGCAGCGAGACCAGCGGAGCCGCCAGCGCCAGCAGCACGGCCGGGGCGATCAGCAGCCGCAGGGCGATGGCGCTGGCCACGGGAGCGGTCATCGGCGGCGGGAAGGGAAGGGCGCCCTCCTCGGACTCCTGTGCGAGCGTGACGCCGACCGCGAAGAAGCCCAGCGGCACGAAGGCGATCACGGCCACTCGCGAGGCGTCCACGAGCACGTCGGGCGCGAGGCTGGCCGGCGCGAGCAGCGCCGCGACCGCCGCGATCAACGGCGGATTGCGCAGGACGAAGGCCCGCAGGCGCTCCGCCACGCCCTCGCCGGCGCGCTCGCCGAAGGCGGCGCCGACGCCGAACACGCCCAGGAACAGGACCGGGTTGGTCACGAGCGCGTCGTACGCGGCGCCGGCTCCGAGCTGGGACGAGCCGAGCAGCACGAGTGCGAGCGGCAGCCCCACGTAGCCGGTGTTCGCCTGCATGACCGACGCGATCAGCGAGCCCTGCTGCGGGCGCTCGAGGCGCAGCAGTCGTGCGCCCACGAACCAGGCCACTCCCCCGACGAGCACGAGCATCACGATGCCGAGGGCCAGGCCTCCGGCGACGTTGGCGTCGACGTGCAGGCGCGCCACGTTGAAGAACGTCACGAACGGCGAGAGCGTGTAGAGCGCGCCGACGAGGAGCCGCCGCGACAGGGTCTGCGCCGATGCGCCCCAGCGACGCTCCGCCCACACGCCCACGGCCGTCGCGGCGGCGATCGTCGCCGCGATGGCGATCACGCGTCGCGCAGCTCGGCTGCGGCCTGCTCCGGCGCCACCACGTTGAGGTACACCCCGG
>JAWVFS010000281.1:0-4495 GCA_033855795.1 Solirubrobacteraceae bacterium
CCCGCCCACCTTGCCCACCCCGATCAGCTCCGCGCCGTCGCGCGCGCCGTCGAGCACGCCGGCGGGAATCAGCCGGTCGTGCAGGACCACGTCGGCCTGGGCGAGCAGCTCGAGCGCGCGGGCGGTCATGAGCCCCGGGTCGCCGGGTCCGGCCCCGACGAGGTACACGCGGCCCCGGTCCGGCGGGCTCACGCCGCCTCGGCCTCGGCCGCGTCGAGCAGTTCGCGCGCGCCCGCGGCGAGCAGCCGCGCCGCGGCATCACGGCCGAGGCGCTCGGGTTCGGCGGCGGATCCCTCGAGCACGTCACGCACCCAGGCCGAGCCATCGGGCAGGCCGACGAACGCGTGCAGGCACAGGCGCCCGCCGGCGACGGGGGCGGCATGCGCCCCGATCGGGGTGTGGCACGACCCGCCGAGGTCGGCGGCGAGCGCACGCTCGGCTGCCAGGCAGGTGGCCGCGCCGGGGTCGTTCAGGGTCGCCAGCGCCGCGCGCGCGCCGTCGTCGCCGGCGCGCGCCTCGAGTGCGAGCGCCCCCTGCCCGGGAGCCGGCACGAAGGACTCCGGGTCGAGCACGGCACCGGCCTCGTCCGTCCGCCCGAGCCGCTGGAGGCCGGCGTGGGCGAGCACGAGGGCGTCCGCGGCGCCGTCATCCAGCTTCCGCAGCCGGGTGTCGACGTTGCCGCCGAGCGGCACGATGTCGAGGTCGGTCCGCGCGGCCAGCAGCAGCGCGCGCCGGCGCAGGCTCCGGGTGCCCACGCGGGCGCCGGCGGGAAGGGCGTCGAGCGACGCCGCCCCGCACAGTGCGTCGCGCGCGTCGGCGCGCACCGGCACCGCAACGATGTCCAGACCGGCCGCGAGTGTTCCCGGAACGTCCTTGGCGGAGTGAACGGCGACGTCGGCCTCGCCGTCCAGCACGGCCCGCTCGAGCTCGGCCACCCACCGCGACTTGTCCGAGCCCGGCGCGGCGCCCAGGTCCCCGGCGGTCGTGACCTCGACGATCTCGGTCTCGCCGGGCAGGGCCGCGGCCACGGCGCGCGCCTGCGCCAGCGCGAGCGCGCTGGCGCGGGTGGCGATCCTCACCGGCCGCGCCGGCGCAGCTCGCGCACGTCGGCGCCGGCCGCGTCGTCGCCGTCCTCCTCGGCCGGCTCGGCGACGTCCTCGAGGCCGAACAGCTCGCGCAGCAGGCCGATTCGGGCGTGCACACGGTCGCCGCCCGCCCGCTTCATCTGGAGCGTCGGCTCGTGGAGCAGCCGGTTGGCCACCGTGCGGGCGATGGCCTCGATCCGGTCGCGGTCGCGCTCGGAGAGCGATTCCCAGCGGCGCTCGTTCTCCTCCAGCACGCCGTCCACGATCGCGTCGGCGTGGGCGCGCAGGGCGGCGATCGTCGGGAGCACCTCGAGCGAGCCCAGCCACTCGGCGAAGCTCTGAATCTCCTCCTCGATCACGGCCTCGGCGCGGCGGGCCTCGGCCTGGCGGACGCCGCGGTTGCGATCGACCACCGTCTGCAGGTCGTCGATGTCGAACAGCTTGACGCCTGCGATCTGGGCGCACAGCGGGTCGACGTCGCGCGGGACCGCGATGTCGATCAGCAGCATCGGGCGCTCGGGGCGGGCGCGCATGACGAGCGCCAGCTCGTCGTGGCCCACGATTGGGTGTGGCGAGGAGGTGGCCGCGACGACGATGTCGGTGCGCTCGAGCTCGCGGGGCAGGTCGTCGAACCCGGCCACGCGGCCGCGGAAGCGCTCGGCGAGCTCGCGCGCCCGCTCGCGGCGGCGGTTGGCGACGAACAGCGGCTCGGCCCCCTGGGCGGCCAGCGCCTGAGCGGTCAGCTCGCTCATCTCGCCCGTGCCGAGCACGATCACGCTGCGCCCGGCCAGGTGGCCGATCGACTCACGCGCCAGGTCCACGGCGACCGAGGGCACGCTCACCCGGCTCTCGGAGATGCCGGTCTCGGTGCGCGCCCGCTTGCCGGTGGCCAGGGCGGCGCTGAACACACGGTTGCTGAGCGGACCGGTCACGCCTGCGTCCAGCGCCACCTCGTAGGCGCGCTTGACCTGGCCCTGGACCTCGTTCTCGCCGACGATCATGGACTCCAGCCCGCAGGCGACACGGAAGAGGTGGCGTGCGGCGTCGCAGTTGCGCGCCGAATAGATCGCCTCGGCCAGCTCCGTCGGCCGGATCCCCGCCTGCCGGGCCAGCATTCCGAGGGCCGCGGTCTCGGCGTCGACGGGGTCCCCGGTCACCAGGTACACCTCGGTGCGGTTGCAGGTGGAGATCGCTACCGCCTCGTGCACGGCTTCCTCGGCCACCAGCTCGCGCAAGAACTCCTCGGCCCGGCCCTCGGGCAGGGCAACCCGTTCGCGCAGCTCGACCGGGGCGGTCTTGTGCGAGATGCCGAGCGCGAGCAGCTCGCTCATGGCCCGGGCTCCCGCCGGTCGGCGAGCTCGTTGAGCTCCTCGAGCTCGCGCTCGATACGCGAGAGCTTGGTCGCCATGATCGCGACGTACACGAGGATCAGACCGATGAAGACGACGTAGGCGGCGGCGACGTACTTGCCGGCTTCGTCGAGGGGGAGGGCGGGCATCGGTCAGTGCGTGTCGGGCCGCGCATGCAGGGTCGCGGCGGGGGCGGCGCTCCGACCCGCCGCGCGAACGGGCGGCTCGTCGCCGGCGAGCTTGCGCCGCAGCGCCCGCAGCTGCATGGCCGCGTGCTTCGAGGTCATCTCGTACTTCCACAGCGTCACGAACAGCAGCACCATCCCGGCGAGGGCGACGAGGAACGTCAGGCGCATGTCGCCCGGCAGGCTGCCCCCCGTGGTGCCGAGGACGCGGGGGTGCGTGTAGGCCTGCGCCAGGCGCACCGCGAGGAAGTTCAGCGGCACGAAGGCGCCGGCGATGATCGCGAACACCGACGCGTAGCGCGCCTGGCGCTCGGGGTCCTCGATCGAGAAGCGCAGCGGCTGGTAGCAGGCGTACAGCAGGAAGATGATCAGGAAGGAGACGAGCGTCGGCTCGTTCCACACCCACCAGTGGCCCCAGGACGCCTTGGCCCAGATCGAGCCGGTCACCAGCACGCCGACGCCGAGGATGAGGGACAGATGAATCGCGACGTATGAGCGCATGTCCCACTTCTGCGCCCGCGTACGCAGGTGGGCAATCGCCATCACACCGCCGGCGATGAAACCGCACAGCGCGACGATCGCCATCGGCACGTGCACATAGAAGATCTTCTGGATGAACCCCTGGTCGGCGTCGTTGGGGGCGTAGAAGAAGACCAGCGCGAACGCGCCCGTGAGCACCACGGTGGTGGCGAGCGACAGGGCACGCAGCCCCTTGCCGTACATGTCTGGCTCAGTCCTCCAGCACGAGATCGGACACCGCGTTGGGCGGCGAGCGCGGAAACCACATCATAGAGGCCGATGTTCCAGGTCCGGCGCTCGGCGAGGGTACGCTGGGCCCGGATGGACGGTCTAATAGGAGGTACGGGATGCGTTGGACAGTCGGTCGGCGAGCAAGGATGGGGATCGCGGCGGCGGCCGTGGTCGCAGTGGGCGTCGTGAGCCTGATGGCGGTCGCGTCGTCGCCCGGCGTGGGAGGCCCGACCTGCCACAGCAGGAAGGCCACGATCGTGGGGACGAGCGGCAATGATGTCATCGCCGGGACCAACGGATCCGACGTGATCGTGGCCGGCGGCGGGAACGATCAGGTCGACGGCCGCGGCGGCGACGACTACATCTGCGGGAACGGCGGGCGCGACATCCTGCTCGGCGGCAGCGGAGACGACAACATCTTCGCCGGCAACGGGGACGACGCCATCTTCGCCGGCAGCGGCGACGACAACCTGTTTGGCGAAGCCGGGACCGACCAGCTCCACGGCGGCAGCGGCGAGGACTACATGGTCGGCGACGGCACTCTCCCCTATCGCAATGACTCCTGCGACGGCGGCGACGGGACGAACGACACTGCCCTCGGCGACTGCGAGAGCAAGCCGAACGTGCCGTAGACCGTTCTCAGTCCTCCAGCAGGAAGTCGAACACGGCGTAGGCCGTGAGCGCGAAGACGAGGTCGTAGAGCCCGAGGATCAACGGCCACCGAGCCGCGACGGTGCCGGGGCCGGAGGCGAGCAGCAGCGGCGTCGAGGCCTTCGCGGCCGCGAGCACGACCGGGATCAGCAGCGGTAGGGCGAGCAGCGGCGCGATCAGGTCGCGCGCGCGCGTCTGGATCGCCAGCGCGGAGGCGAGTGTGCCGATCACCGCGATGCCGGCGTTGGCAAGCACCAGGACGCCGATCAGCCCCGGGAGCGCGGGCCACGGCGAGGGATCGAGCAGCAGCAGCGCGAAGGCCGGAACGGCGATCAGCTCGAGCACGGACAGGAAGGCGAAGAGCGCGATGGCCTTCGCCACCAGCAGCGCCGTGCGGTCCGCGGGCGCCAGCAGGAAGGCGTCGAAGCCGCCCTGCTCGCGCTCGGCCACGAACAGCCGGTTGATTCCCAGCATG
>JAWVFS010000282.1:0-4322 GCA_033855795.1 Solirubrobacteraceae bacterium
GGCTACGCCTTCGTCAAGCGCCAGCTCCGCGCTCCGGTGATCGCCGCCGCCCGCGAGCTGCTCGAGGGGGGTGTCGATCCGCTGGCGGGCGCGTGGGTCAGGGGGGAGACCGCCGGCGCCGCCGCGGCTGCTCTCCGCCGCGCCGGTGATTGACGCCGCGGCCGCGGGTAGGGTGCCGCGCATGGCGGAAGCGGCCGGGTCCGAGCTGGCAATTCACGTTCGCGACCTGCAGAAGTCCTACGGGGACTCGGAGGCCGTGCGGGGCATCGACCTCGACATCGCCGTCGGCGAGATCTTCGGCTTCCTCGGCCCCAACGGGGCCGGCAAGTCGACGACGATCGAGATCCTCGAGGGGTACCGCAAGCGGACGCGCGGCGAGGCCTGGGTGCTCGGGACCGACCCGGGCAAGCCCACCCGCGAGTGGCGGGAGCGGATCGGACTCGTGCTCCAGGATTCCCAGCTCGACCCGACGCTGACCGTGCGCGAGACGGTGACGATGTTCTCCGACTTCTATCCGCGGCCGCGGCCCGTGGACGAGACGATCGAGCTGGTCGGGCTGAAGGAGAAGCGCGATGCGCGCGTCGGGACGCTGTCCGGTGGCCAGCGCCGCCGTGCCGACGTCGCGGTGGCGATCGTCGGCGACCCCGAGCTGGTCTTCCTCGACGAGCCGACGACCGGCTTCGACCCCAGTGCCCGGCGCGAGGCGTGGAACATGATCGAGGGGCTCAAGAGCCTGGGTAAGACGATCTTCCTCACCACGCACTACATGGACGAGGCCCAGCACCTGGCCGATCGCGTCGCGATTCTGGCCGCGGGCAAGATCGTGGCTCGTGGCCGCCCCGAGGACCTCGGCGGCGCCACCGAGCAGGCCACCGTGATCCGGTTCCGCGTGCCCGACGGTGTCACGCTCGAGCAACTGCGCTCGGCCGCGCAGGAACCGGTCGAGATCGCCGGGAGCGAGGCATCCATTCAGTGCGAGGGCCCGCAGGAGACGCTCTACCGGCTGCTGGCCTGGGCTGAGCGCGAGGGCCACAAGCTCGAGGCGCTCGAGGTGCAGCGCCCGAGCCTCGAGGACGTCTTCCTCCAGCTCACCGGCGGCGCTCCGCAACCGACGCAGGAGGTGGCGGCGTGAGCGACGTCGCCCTGGTGGTCAAGCAGACCCGCTATTCGCTGAAGAGCATCAGCCGCAGCCCGCGTGCGCTGGTCTTCACGGTGATCTTCCCGATCGTGATGCTGCTGCTCTTCGCGTCGATCTTCAGCAAGGGCGGCGACGCCCGGACGAACTTCCAGGGCGGGCAGATCGACACCGACGCCTACTTCACCGCCGGGATCATCGCCTACGCGATCGCCATGGCCTGCTTCAGCTCGCTGGCCATCAGCCTGACGACGGAGCGCGAGACCGGGCTGCTCAAGCGCTTCCGCGGGACGCCGGTGCCCGCCTGGACGTTCATCGCCGCGCGCATCTGCCGGTCCATCGTGCTCGTCGCCTTCCAGGTGGTGGCCCTGCTCGTCATCGCCCGGCTGGCCTTCGACGTCCGGCTGTCCGCCGAGGGCATCGCCGAGGTCGCGGTTTTCTCGGTGCTCGGCACCGCCGCCATGTGCGCGCTGGGCATCGCGCTCACGAGCGTCACGACCACGCCCGACTCGGCCGCGACGATCGCCCCCTTCGGCACGGTGCTCCTCGCCTTCATCTCCGGCGTCTTCATCCCGACCGACCAGCTCCCGGACTCGCTCGTGCAGATTGGCAGGATCTTCCCGCTCGCCCACCTCGCCTCGGGCCTCCAGGCAGCCTTCGGGACCGGCGCCGTGCACCTGTCCGGCGAGAACGTCGCCGTCATCGCCCTGTGGGGTGCCGCGGGGATCATCGTCGCGGCGCGCACGTTTCGCTGGGAACCGCACGCGCAGGCCTGAGGCGGGAACGTTCATCTGCGCGCAAGCCGGGCTTTAGGAGATCCGAATGAGACGGCGCTATCCCTTGGGCATGCAGCATCCCGGCTATTGCCCCCGGTGCGGTGAGCGCGTGACCCCGTTCGCGGCGGGATGTGCGATCTGCGGCGCGGACCTCGATCCCAAGCGCTGGCAGGGGCCTCCGTCCTGGCGCACGCGTGTGTCGTCGCGACTCCGTGCGCGGCGGGGCCCCCGCCGTCGCACGAAGGCGCGCGTCTCGCGCTAGAGCCCCGCGGCCGCGAGCACCTCGGCGGCTGGCCGGGTCGGGTCGCCGAGCGCGCCTTCCAGGCGGCCGCCGGCGAGGTTGCGCACCTTGACGGCGAGCTGCGACTCGTCCATCGGCCGCTCCGGCGAGCCGAGCGCGGTCGCGACCCGCGCGGCCTCGGCGCCGTCGAGTCGCAGCACGGCCTCCGACTCGGCCAGCGCCGGGTCGGTGGTCACGCGCACGCGCGCCCGCGCGAGCGCGCGAGCCGCGGGCTCGACCGCCGCGAACGCGTCCACGTTCGGTGGCCCGTGCAGCAGGGTGAATGCGACCGTGTAGGGGATCGAGAACTTGGCCTGAAGGGGCGTCTCGGCGTCGTCGTACGGGGCGGCCTGGCGCGACAACGGATGTACGACCGCCTCGACCCCGCGGTCCGCCGTGGTGCCCTCACGGCGCGCCCGCTCGGCCGCCTCGATCGCGCCGTGCGTCTGCAGGCAGCACGGGTACGCCTTGATCCAGTTCCGCTCGACGGCCGGTTCGGCACCCACCTCGGGCTCGGCGTAGGCGCCGCCGAAGGCCTCGAGCAGGCCGGCCGGCCCCTCCGTCACCCGCTCGAGCGGCATCCGCGCCCCCGCCTCGGCGAAGCGCGCCGCCTGCACGCCGGCCACGGCCGCCATGCCCACCCCCAGCGCCTTGCCGTCGCTGCCGAAACCGGCCCGCATCCCGCCAGCGCGCAGGAGCGCCAGCCCCCGGGCACTGCGCTCCCCGTCCGCGTCGAGCCCGAGCAGGCGGGCGGCGGTGACGGCCGCGCCGAGCGAACCGCACACCGCGGTCGGGTGCCACCCGCGGTCGTACAGCGCGGGGTGGTTGGCGGCCGCGAAGGCGCCCATCGCCTCGAAGCCGGCGGCGTAGGCGGTCAGCGCGTCGCCGATCGACCGGTTCAGGGACGCGGCTAGTACCAGGGCCACGGGCGCGGTCGGCGCGCTCAGGTGGGCGAGCCCCGGGACGTAGGTGTCGTCGAAGTCGAGTACGTGGCCGGCCGTACCGGCGAACGCGACGCGCTCCAGCACTCCGTCGCCGGCCGCGCGGGCCGCGCGGGCGGCCGGCTC
Organism: Solirubrobacteraceae bacterium; assembly: GCA_033855795.1. Taxonomy (GTDB): domain Bacteria; phylum Actinomycetota; class Thermoleophilia; order Solirubrobacterales; family Solirubrobacteraceae; genus JALYZC01. The sequence continues at coordinate 3,259 of JAWVFS010000282.1, forward strand.
GCCGGCTCCGCGGGCGGCGCACGCCAGCCAGTCGAGCAGAGCGACCCGGTAGGACCCGCCGAGATCCACGCCAGCACCCTATAAGGGCCTGTGTGACACTCTCGCGCCGTGCGCGTCGCGGTCGTCGGTCACGTCGAGTGGGTGCAGTTCGCGCGGGTCGCGCGCGTCCCGGCGCCCGGCGAGGTCGTGCACGCCTCGGAGACCTGGGAGGCCGCCGGCGGCGGGGGCGCCGTGGCGGCCGTCGTCCTGGCGCGGCTGGCCGGGAGGGCCGACTTCCTCACCGCGCTCGGCGACGACGGGATCGGCCACGGCGCGGCGGAGGCGCTCGGCACCCACGGGGCCGACGTGCATGTGGCCTGGCGCTCCGAACCCCAGCGACGGGGCTTCGTGTTCGTGGACGACGACCATGAGCGCACGATCACCGTGATGGGCCGACGACTGGTGCCGCACGCCGCCGACCCGCTGCCCTGGGACTCGCTGGGCGACGCCGATGCCGTGTACGTCACGGGCGGCGACGCCGGGGCGCTGCGCGCGGCGCGCGCCGCCCGCGTGCTCATCGCCACGCCGCGGGCGCGGGAGGCGCTCGAGGGCGCCGGCGTCGAACTCGACGTGCTCGTTCACAGCGGCTCGGATGCCGGGGAGGCCTACCGCCCGGTCGACCCGCCGCCGAAGCTCGTCGTCACGACGCGCGGCGGCGAGGGCGGCCGGTACGAGGCGGCCGAGGGCCGCACCGGCACATGGGCCGCGGCGCCGCTACCGGGCCCCCCGGTCGACTCCTACGGCGCCGGGGACAGCTTCGCGGCGGCCCTGACCTACGCGCTGGGTACGGGCGTCGACATCGACACCGCGCTGGCCGAGGCGGCACGCAGCGGGGCCGCGGCCCTGGCGAGCCGCGGCCCGTATTGACCGGGCGGCTTCGCCGCCCTCTGGGCTTCGCATTGAGCGCGCTGGCTCCGGCTCGTAAACAACGAGCCGGAGCCTGTCCGGGCGCGCGTGACCGGGAGGCTTCGCCTCCCTTCGGGCCCCGGCAGCTCCGGGCCTGCAGACAGCAGGCCCTCCGCTGC
>JAWVFS010000283.1:0-7307 GCA_033855795.1 Solirubrobacteraceae bacterium
GGTTTCTACGGGGCCTCGATCAAGGTCGGCGACAAGACCGTGCCGGCTTACGTGGCTCACATCGGCGGCACGTACGAGGGGGGCGAGGTCGCCTACGGCACGCGGCTGAAGGTGCGCCTGCCGGCGAAGCGCGTGCCCGACGCCGTGGAACGCTGGATCCGCCTGTACGAGGCCGAGCGCGACGCGGGCGAGGTCTTCAACGACTTCGCCGAGCGCGTCGGCGCCCCCCGTTTCGAGGAGGAGGTCTCGGACCTGGCGCTGCCTCCCGAGTTCAGCCTCGAGACGATGCAGATGTTCATCGACTGGAAGGCCAAGGGCCCGTTCGAGGTCATCCGGGGCGAGGGCGAGTGCGCGGTCTAGCCGCGCAGCCGGATCTCGAAGCGCGGTCGGCGGAGGAGGTCCTCGCCGACGCGATCGAGCGCTTCCACCCGCGCCTGGCGCTGGCGTGCTCCTTCCAGAAGGAGGAGTCGGTGCTGCTCCACATGCTGATGCGCCTACGCCCCGACGCGCGCGTGTTCACGATCGACACCGGCGTGCTGTTCGAGGAGACGCGCGAGACCTGGCGCGCGGTCGAGGAGCGCTACGGCGTGGGGGTCGAGGTGTTCGACGCGCTCGACCCCGACGGCGAGCCCTGGTCGGCCGAGCACTGCTGCTCGGTGCAGAAGGTCGCCGCGCTCGAGCGCGCGCTGGGCGGGCTCGATGCCTGGGTGACCGGCCTGCGGCGCGAACAGTCCGCCACGCGCGCGGACGCCGCCAAGCTGGAGTGGGACGAGTCCCACGGCCTGTGGAAGTTCAACCCGCTGGCCGACTGGAGCGACCGCGACGTGTGGCGCTTCATCTCGGACCACGACCTGCCCTACAACCCGCTGCACGACCGCGGCTACGAGTCGATCGGCTGCGCTCCGTGCACGAACCCCGGATCCGGCCGCGAGGGCCGCTGGGCGGGGCAGGACAAGACCGAGTGCGGCCTGCACGGAGAGGGGTAGCGGCGTGAACGCCGCCACCTACGAGCTGTCGCACCTCCGCGCGCTCGAGGCCGAGGCGATCCACGTCATGCGCGAGGTGGCCGCCGAGCTCGAGCGGCCCGTGCTGCTGTTCTCCGGCGGCAAGGACTCGATCGTCCTGCTGCGGCTGGCGGAGAAGGCATTCCGGCCGGGCCGCTTCCCCTTCCCCGTCATGCACGTGGACACCGGCCACAACTTCCCGGAGGTGCTCGAGTTCCGCGATCGGCGCATGGAGGAGCTGGGCGAGCGCCTGATCGTCGCCTCGGTGCAGGAGTCGATCGACTCCGGCCGGGCCGTCGAGGAGCTGGGGCCGCGGGCCTCGCGCAACCGCCTGCAGACGGTCACGCTCCTCGACGCCATCGAGGACCACGGTTTCGACGCTGCCTTCGGCGGGGCGCGGCGCGACGAGGAGCGGGCACGCGCCAAGGAGCGGATCTTCTCCTTCCGCGACGACTTCGGCCAGTGGAACCCGAAGGCCCAGCGCCCCGAGCTGTGGAGCCTGTACAACGGCCGCATCCGCCGCGGCGAGCAGGTCCGCGTGTTTCCCATCTCGAACTGGACCGAGCTCGACGTGTGGCAGTACATCGCGGAGGAGGACCTCGAGGTGCCCCCGATCTACTTCGCCCACGAGCGCGAGGTGTTCCAGCGCGACGGCATGCTCTACGCGGTCAGTCCGTTCGTCGAGCTGATCGACGGCGAGAAGCCGTTCCCCGCGTCCGTCCGCTACCGCACGGTGGGCGACATGAGCTGCACCGGCGCAGTCGAGTCCGGCGCCGGCACGCTCGAGGCCGTGGTGGCCGAGATCGCCGCCACCGACCTGACCGAGCGCGGCGAGACCCGCGCCGACGATCGCGTGACGGAGGCCGCCATGGAGGACCGCAAGCGCGAGGGGTACTTCTGATGGCCGGCGTGAATGGGTCGACCCAGAACGGTCACGTGCCGGCCGCCCCCAAGCGGACCTCCGAGCTGCTGCGCTTCGCCACGGCGGGGTCGGTGGACGACGGCAAGAGCACGCTGATCGGCCGCCTGCTCTACGACTCGAAGCAGATCCTGTCCGACCAGCTCGAGGCCGTGCAGCTCGCCTCCGAGCGGCGCAACGGCAACGGGAGCCTCGACCTGGCGCTGCTGACCGACGGGCTGCGGGCCGAGCGCGAACAGGGCATCACGATCGACGTCGCCTACCGCTACTTCGCGACGCGCCGGCGCAAATTCATCATCGCGGACACCCCGGGCCACGAGCAGTACACGCGCAACATGGTCACCGGAGCGTCGACGGCGGACCTGGCAATCGTGCTCGTCGACGCGCGCAACGGCGTCGTCGCCCAATCCAAGCGCCATGCGTTCATCGCCTCCCTGCTCGGCATCCCGCACATCGTCGTGGCCGTCAACAAGATGGACCTGGTCGACTACGACGAGGCCGTCTTCGAGCGCATCGCCGAGGACTTCTGCGACTTCGCGGCGCGGCTCGACGTCCACGACGTCACCACGATCCCGATCTCGGCCCTGCGCGGCGACAACGTGGTCGAGCACTCCGAGACGATGCCCTGGTACGAGGGCCCGTCGCTGCTCTACCACCTCGAGCACGTGCACATCGCGTCGGACCGCAACCTGCACGACGTGCGCTTTCCGGTGCAGTGGGTCATCCGCCCGGGCGCCGATGTCGACCCGGACTACCGCGGATACGCCGGGCAGGTGGCCGGCGGCGTGCTGCAGCCCGGCGACGACGTGGTGGTTCTGCCGTCGGGACAGCGCACGCGGGTCGCCGCCATCGACGCCTTCGAGGGCCCGCTCGAGCGTGCGTTTCCACCGATGTCGGTGACGGTGCGCCTCCAGGACGACCTCGACATCTCCCGCGGCGACGTGATCTGCGGGGCGGACGCGACGCCCGCGCCGGCCCGCGAGCTCGTGGCCGACGTGTGCTGGATGGCCGACGCGGCCCTGCGCCCGCGCGGGCGCTACGCGATCAAGTCCACGACGCGCTCCGCGCGCGCGATCGTCGAGGCGGTCGAGCACCGCGTCGAGATCGACACCCTGCGCCACGACACCACCGCCAGCGAGCTCGGTCTCAACGACATCGGCCGGGTGCGCCTGCGCACCTCCGAGCCGCTCGTGGTCGACCCCTACGATCGCAACCGCGCCACCGGCTCGTTCATCCTCATCGACGAGGCGAGCAACGATACGGTCGGTGCGGGGATGGTCGTCGGGGCGAGCGCCTAGCTTCGTAGTCGTCAGTCGTCAGTCCTCAGCCGTCAGTTGCGAAGGTCGGGGCCCAGCTTCTGACGACTGACGTCTGACGACTGACGACTCAATCCCTCGCGACCGGCCGCGCCGCCGCCGCGTCCCGCTTCGCGAAGTACTCCTCGCCCTCGATGCTGATTCGCGGCACTACGCGCGCGAGCCACCGGGGCAGCCACCAGGCGCGGCCCCGCAGCAGCACCATCACCGCGGGCACGAGGAGGCAGCGCACGATCGTCGCGTCGATTGCGATCGCGACCGCCAGGCCGACGCCGAACTCCTTCACGGTCGGGTCGCCGTTGAGGATGAAGCTCCCGAACACGAACACCATGATCAGCGCCGCGGAGGTGATCACCCGCCCGGTGTTCGCCAGGCCCTCGACCACGGCCCGCGAGGGATCGGAGTGCTCCCTGTAGTGCTCGTGCACCTGCGTGAGCAGGAACACCTCGTAGTCCATCGAGAGCCCGAACAGGATGGCGAACATCAGCAGCGGCACGAAACTGACGATGGGTATCGCCCCGTCGAGGCCGATCAGGGAGGCACCGTGGCCCTCCTGGAAGACGAAGGTCACGACACCGTAGGCGGCGGCCACCGAGAGGAGGTTCATGATCGCCGCCTTGAGCGGCACGAGGACCGAACGGAAGGCGAGCAGGAGCACCAGGAAGCTCAGCGCGACGACGATGAGGATCATCGACGGCAGCTTCTCGGAGATGCGGTCCGCGAGGTCGATGTAGCCGGCGGTCTGGCCGCCGACGTAGGCCTTGGCATCGGTGCCCTTCAGCGCCGTGGGGATCACGTTGTCGCGCAGGTTGTTCACGAGGTCCACGGTCTCGTCCGTGGAGGGGGCCGTCGTCGGGATCGCGGTGAACACGGCCGCGTCCCCCTTGGAATCGACGGTCGCGGGCGTGACCGACTGCACTCCGGGGGTCTTCTTGACGTCGTTCTCCAGGGTGGTCAGCCGGGTGTCGTTCGCGGAGGACGCGGGCGAGCCGAGACTCGTGCTGATCAGCAGCGGGCCGTTGGTGCCGACACCGAAGCCCTTGGTGATCAGGTCGTAGGCCTGGCGCGCCGTCGTCGAGGTCGGCAGCGCGCCGACGTCGGATTGGCCGAGCTGGAGGTTGAGGACGGGCACCGCGAGCACCCCGAGCACCACCACGCTGGCAAGAGCCGAGCGCCACGGCCGCCTGGCGACGCCACCGGCCCAGCGCAGCCATCCGTGGGGCCGGTGATCGTCGGGGTGGGTGCGCCCGACCTTGAGGCGCAGTGAGTCGATGCGCGGACCGAGGGCCCCGAGCAGCGCCGGGAGCAACGTCGTCGCCGCCAGCACGGCCACCACCACGGAGATGGCGGCCATGAACCCCATCGCGGTGACGATCGGGATGTCGGCGGCCGCAAGCGAGACGAGCGCGATGACCACGGTGATTCCCGCGAAGACGACCGCCCCCCCGGCGGTCGCGGCCGAGCGGGCGACCGACTCCTGCATCTCCATCCCCTCGCGCAGCTGGAGCTTGTGGCGGGTGACGAGAAACAGCGCGTAGTCGATCCCCACGCCGAGACCGATCATGGTGGCGAGGGTGGGCGCGATCGAGGGGACCTGGAACGCATGCGCCAACAGCCGGACGGCGGACAGGGAGATGGCGAGTCCCAGCACGGCCGTCGCGATCGGCAGCGCCATCGCCGTGGCGGTCCCGAAGGCGAACAGCAGGATCACCACGGCCGCCGCCAGCCCGATCGCCTCGCTGCTCTCGGTGGCCGGCTTGGAGAGCTTCTGGCCGACGTAACCGCCCACCGCCACCTTCAGGCCCGCCCCGCGGGCCGGGCCCGCGCCATCGGAGATCGCCTGCGCCTGCTGGACAGATAGGTCGGAGGGACCCACGTCCAGCGTCACCGGGATGTAGCCGATCGTCTTGTCTTTGGACAAGAAGCTCGCGCCGGCGGAGCTGGTCGGATCGACCGTCTTGATGACGTGCTTGACCTTGTTCAGCGACGCGACGGTGTTTCCAACAGCCGCCTTGTTGCTCGGGTCGTTCAGACTTCCGCTCTTCGCCTGGAGCACGACCGGGTTGGTGCCGTACGCCTGCTGCGGCAGCTTGGCCTGCAGAACGTTGGTGGCGTTGGTCGAGTCCGTGCCGGGCAGCGACAGGTTGTCGCTGTAACGCTCGCCGGCGCTCTGCGCGACCACGACGAGGACGACCGCGACGACCGCCCACAGGCCGATGACCGGCCAGTGGTGCCGGGAGCAGAGACGCCCGAGGTGGTAGAGGGGTCGGGTCACCTTCCCGTGACCCCGAGCAAGCTGGGCCTAGGCGGGCTCGCCGGCCTCACGCTGGCCGCGGCGGAAGAAACCGCCGAAGCGCTCGCCACGGCGAGGCACGCGCTCGCTCTCGGCGACAATGCGCGTGAGCTGATCGTTGACGCGCTCGAGCTCGGCGAGCGCGGCCCGCAGCGCGGCCGCTAGCTCGGCGACCTCGCGCACCTGGATGAGCAGGGCCTCGGCCTGTTCGCGCATCAGCGCGAGCTGCTCCTGGGAGGCGCGCAGCATCTCGTCGGTCAGGCGGGCGTGCTGCTCGAGCATGCGCGGGAGATCCGCCAGCGCGCGCAGGAGTTGGAACGGCGCCGTCACGGCAGCGGTCAGTGTTCCGGTGAGGGAGGTGGGCATGGGCGCACTCTACCGGGCGTGGCGGGCACTCTGCCGGTCCTCGCCTCGCCCACCCTCGGCTACCATGCCGCGGCCCATGTTCACCAAGATCCTGGTCGCCAACCGCGGAGAGATCGCCGTGCGCGTGCTCCGCGCCCTGGAGGAGCTGGGCGTGGCCGGCGCGGCCGTGTACTCCGAGCTCGACCGCGACGCGCTGCACGTCCAGCGAGCCGACGAGGCCTACCTGCTCGGCCCCGGCCCGGCGGCCGAGTCCTACCTCAACGTGGAGAAGATCCTCGAGGTGGCCGCCCAGGCGGGCGCCGAGGCGATCCATCCCGGCTACGGCTTCCTGGCCGAGAACGCGCGGTTCGCGCGCGCCTGCGAGGAGGCGGGGATCGTGTTCATCGGACCGCCGGCCGAGGCGATCGACGCGATGGGGTCCAAGACACGCGCCCGCGAGCTCATGGCCGCCGCCGGCGTCCCGATCGTGCCGGGCACTACGGAGCCGGTCGCCAACGTGGAGGACGCCCGCAAGGTCATCGATGCCGACATCGGCTACCCCATCGCGGTCAAGGCGGCGGGTGGCGGCGGCGGCAAGGGCTTCCGGGTGGCGCTGTCCGCCGACGAGCTCGAGGACGCCTTCGAGGGCGCCGCGCGCGAGGGCGAGAAGTTCTTCTCCGATGCGACCGTGTACCTGGAGCGCTACCTCCCCGACCCACGCCACGTCGAGGTCCAGGTGCTGGCCGACGGCGAGGGCAACACCGTCCACCTCGGGGAGCGCGACTGCTCGGTGCAGCGGCGTCACCAGAAGTTGATCGAGGAGTCCCCGGCGCCGGCGGTCGACGACGAGCTGCGCGAGCGCATCGGGAAGATCGCCGTCGAGGCCGCCCGGGCCGTCGAGTACCGCTCGGCGGGCACGATCGAGGGCCTGCTGGCGGACGGCGAGTACTACTTCCTCGAGATGAACACGCGGGTCCAGGTCGAGCACTGCGTGACCGAGATGACCACCGGGGTCGACATCGTCCGCGAGCAGGTGCGGATCGCCGCTGGGGAGCCGCTCTCCTTCTCCCAGGAGGACGTGGTCCTGCGCGGCCACGCGATCGAATGCCGGATCAACGCCGAGGACGCCGCCAAGAACTTCGCGCCCGCTCCCGGGCGCATCGGCGACTATCGCGAGCCGGCCGGGCCCGGGGTCCGCGTGGACTCCGGCGTCCTCGCCGGCTCGGAGGTCACGCCGATGTACGACCCGATGGTCGCGAAGCTGATCGTGTGGGACGTCGACCGCGATGCGGCCACGCGGCGAATGCTGCGGGCGCTGACCGAATACGAGATCACGGAGCTGCGCACACTGATCCCGTTCCACCAGGCGCTGCTCGCGACCGAGCAGTGGGCGCGGGGCGAGACGTGCAGGGACCTGCTCGAGGACAAGC
>JAWVFS010000284.1:0-5305 GCA_033855795.1 Solirubrobacteraceae bacterium
CATGTTCGAGTTCGGCGACGGCCACCTGGGCGTGGTCGTCGGTGATTTGTCCGGCCACGGCCGCGAGGTCCTCCCCCAGACCGCCCTCGTCCGGTACACGCTGCGCGCCTATCTCGAGGCGGGTCTCGCGCCACGCGCCGCGCTTCAGACCGCGGCCGGCGTGCTCGACCACCAGCTCGAGGTCCCCTTCGCCACCGTGGCCCTCGCGACCTACGATCCGCGCGAGCGCACGCTCACCTATGCGCTTGCCGGCCACCCGCCGCCCATCGTCCTCGGCTCCGACGGCCCGGTCCACGCGGTCACCGCCGCCGCCTCCCCGCCGTTGGGCGGCGGCCTTTCCACCGGCATGCGCCAGACCACGATCACGCTGCCGGGCCGCGCGACCGTGTGCTTCCACACGGATGGCCTCATCGAGGCTCGGCGCGGCGGCGAGCTCTTCGGGGAGGCGCGCCTCGAGCGCGCGCTCGCGCAGCTCGGCGCCGGGGCGAGCGCCGACGTCCTGCTCGACCGCGTCGCCGAGCAATCCGACCACCGTCCTGACGATATGGCGGCCTGCGTGCTCGGGCTCCCCGGGGCCCCGCTCCCGGCGGGCGCGCGGACCGAGGAGCTTGCGGTCGACCGGCGGGAACTGGCCGGTGACCGTCCCAAGCAGTTCCTTCTCGCGTGCGGCCTGCGCCCCGACGCCGTCCCGGGCGTTCTCGCGGCCGCGGGCGCCGCGCTCGACCATGCCGATGCCGCGGTTCTCCACGTCGCGGCGGTGGATGGGTCGCTCACGGTCGATGTCCTCCCTCCCGAACTCGAAGGTCTCAGCGCCCTACCCCACGAACCCGTCGACGAAAGGACGCTGCAATGACCCCGACCCTCTCCCGCGATGCCGCCATGGTGCTCGGCCTGGCCGGCACCGCCCTGCCCTTCGCGCGCACGCAGGAGGACGAGGTCGAGCGCTGGCTGCGCGTCCTCCGCCTCCACGGCGACGTCGCGACCTCGCTCCAGTCGGTGGGCATCGGAGAGTCCGCGCTTCAGCGTGCGCACAAGCCGGTCAGCTCGCCCGGGCTCGGCCGGGAGCCGAGCGGCACCGACGCCGTCGACCTCGTCACCGAGCGCGCCGGGCGCATCGCCGCCGAGCACGGAGCCGCCAGCATCGGCACGACCGACGTGCTGCGGGCGGTGATGGACGTCTACCGTGACGAGTTCGACCGGGTGCTGGAGTCCTACGGCACCGACCGTGCCGAGTTGCTCGAGCGCCTCGACCGCGCAGCCGCCGCACCGCGTCGGGACTGAGCCCTCGACCGGCACGGGCCGCCGCGGTAGGTTGCTCGTGCATGAGAGTCGAGGACTACGGGCTGATCGGCGACCTCGGGACAGCGGCGCTCGTCGGGAGCAACGGGTCGATCGACTGGCTCTGCCTGCCGCGCTTCGACTCGGGCGCGTGCTTCGCGGCGCTGCTCGGCGACGAGACGCACGGCCGGTGGTTGATCGCCCCCGCCGACGAGGTCACCCGCACCGAGCGCCGCTACCGCCCCGGCACGTTGGTCCTCGAGACCGACTTCGAGACGGCCGACGGCGTGGTGCGCTTGATCGACTTCATGCCGCGCCGGGAGGGCCCGCCGCAGCTCATGCGGATCGTCGAGGGCCTGCGGGGCCGTGTCCCGATGCGGATGGACCTGCGCCCGCGCTTCGACTACGGGGCGATCGCTCCCATGGTCGAGCCGCGCGTGGACGGTGCCGCGGCCTATGTCGGACCGGACGCGCTGCACCTGAGCACGCCGATCGAGCTCGCGATCGAGGACCGCGCTCTCACGGCCGAGTTCAGCGTGCCCGAGGGCGCGAGAGAGCGCTTCGCGATGAGCTGGCACGAGTCGTGGGAGCCCGCGCCGCCGACCGACGACGCCCAGGCGGCGCTGGCGCGTACGGAGGCCTGGTGGCGGGAGTGGTCGGACCGGTGCACGTACGAGGGCGAGTGGCGCGAGGCCGTGCTGACGTCGCTGATCGTGCTCAAGGCGCTGACGCACGAGACGACCGGCGGGATCGTGGCCGCCCCGACGACCTCGCTGCCCGAGGACCTCGGCGGCGTGCGCAACTGGGACTACCGCTTCAGCTGGCTGCGCGACTCGACGCTGGCGCTGCGCGCGATGCTCTCGACCGGCTACACCGAGGAGGCATTGGCGTTCCGGCGGTGGACGGCCCGCGCCGCCGCGGGCGACCCACGTGACGCGCAGATCATGTACGGGCTCGGCGGCGAGCGCCACCTACCCGAGATGGAGCTCGACTGGCTTCCCGGCTACGAGGGATCGAAGCCGGTACGCATGGGCAACGCCGCGGCCGATCAATTCCAGCTCGACGTGTTCGGCGAGGTCGTCGGTGTGTTCTACGTCGGCGCCTCAATCGCTGGCGGGGTCCAGCCCATCGTCTGGCAGCGCGCGGTCGAGTTCATGGAGGTCATCGACTCGCTGTGGCACGAGCCCGACGATGGAATGTGGGAGGTTCGCGGGCCGCGGCGCCACTTCACGCATTCCAAGATGATGGCGTGGCTTGCCTACGACGTGATGGTCAAGCTGGCCGAGCGGTTCGCGCTCGAGGGTCCGGTGGACCGGTGGAGGGCGACGCGTGACGAGATCCACGCCGAGGTGTGCGAGAAGGGCTATGACGCGGAGCGCAACACGTTCACGCAGTCGTACGGGTCCAAGGAGCTGGACGCCAACGTCCTCCAGCTCGCGTTGGTGGGGTTCCTGCCCGGCGACGATGACCGGGTCACCGGCACGATCGACGCCGTGCGTGACGGGCTGGGCCGCGACGGGCTGCCCTCGCGTTACTCCAATGTCGACACCGACGATGGCCTGCCCGGGACCGAGGGTCAGTTCCTGGCGTGCTCGTTCTGGCTGGTCAGTGCGCTCGCGATCAACGGCCGGCGCGACGAGGCGAAGGCGTTGATGGACCGGCTGCTGGCGCTGCGCAACGACCTGGGACTGCTGGCCGAGGAGTACGACGTGGACGCCAAGCGCCAGATCGGCAACTTCCCGCAGGCGTTCAGCCACCTCGCCCTGGTGACGAGCGCGCAGATCCTGGGCGGCGCCGGCGCGCAATGACCGGGGGCGAGGGCGCCGCTCAGCGGCCGTGGACGATCGAGTTGCAGTCCCAGTTGCTCGCGCCCGCTCCGCCGTTCCACAGGCGTGCCGCGACGCGGTCCTGCTCGGCCTTCGAGGCCAGGTAGGCGGCCGGGCCGCTGCCGCCCGCACCCCGCCAGGTGCTGGAGATGATCTGGTAGTAGCCGCTGGCGCCGGCCGAGTTGGGTGGAAGGTTCTGGCCGCCCGATTCGCAGTTCACGATCGCCCACGGGATCGCCCACGGGCCGTTCGACGAGCCTCCGCTGAAGTCGTTCGCGGACTGCTGCTGCTGGGCCTGGAGGTCCGCCAGCTCGTGCTCGAGATGGGCGCGGTTGCCCCGGGTCGTCCGCAGTGCCTCGAGCCGCGCGGCGCGGGCCCGCGCCGCCGCGGCGCGCTTCGCGGCCAGCGCGTCCTGCATGGAGGCGATCGCCGCGCTCTGGGCCGCGATCGCCGCCGCCGCGCGTCGCTGAACCTCCTCGAGATCGCCCAGCCGCACGGTTGCCCGCCGCGAGGCGTCGCGGGCGTCGCGCACGGCGCGCACGATCGCCCGGTCCTGCTGGTTGATCCGGCGCAGGAATTCCCCGCGTTCGAGCAGGTCGGCCATGCCGTGTGCGGACAGCACGACCGACAGCGCGTCGGGCTTGCCCGCCTCGTAGATCTCGACGAGCCGGCGCGCGAGCAGCCGCTTCGAACGTGCCAGCCGGCGGCGCAGCGCCGCCAGGCGGACGCGCTCGGCCGCGAGCTCGTCCTGCGTGCGCGCGAGCTCGGCGCGCTTGGCGGCCAGCTCGGTCTGGACCTCGGCCTGGCGCCTCTCGAGCACGGCGATGTCGCCGGCGAGCTGGTCGGCCAGCGCACCGAAGCCCGCGGCATCGGCCGAGAGTGAGTGCTCGCGCGATCGGGCGCTGTCGATCTGGCCCTGAAGCGTTCCGGCGTCGGGCGCAGCGGACGGGGAGGTGGGGAGGACGGCCCACAGCGCCACCGGCACGGCGAGCATCGCCGCGAATGCGGCAGCACGGCCTCGGCGGCGGCTCGGGGGTCTCATGACTGGCGCCTACGGGGTTAGCTGGCGGGCTCGCGCGGTGCGCTACTCCACCGGCATTGGGTGGAGACTCGCCCCGAGGAAATCGGTGGTTCCCCCGCCCGTCCGCGCGGGGCGCGAACGGTTCGGCGGGCGGCACCCTACCCGCCGCCCGGCGGCCGCGGCAAGGGTCGCGCGCGCTTATGGAAACCTTCAGGCCGGGCGGCCGGAAGCGGGTACGTCGAGCCGCCGCTTGGAAGTCGCGCGCAGCTTCGTTTTCAACGACGCCATTAGGATGCGGCCGTGAGCGCCGAAGGCCTGCGGCTGTGCCGGGAGAAGATGCAGGCGGCCGGCGTCCCCGACGTCGCGATCGCCACCTTCGCGCACTACTACCGGCAGCTCGAGGAGGGCGCGTCCGGTTTCGTCGGAGAGGCGGAGATCGAGCCGGTCGAGTCGGTCCCGGACGCCGACGAGCTGCCCGAGCCGCCGGACGGCGCGCGCGAGGCGCTCGACCGCACCGTGGTTATCAAGCTCAACGGCGGGCTGGGCACGAGCATGGGGATGACGAGGCCCAAATCGCTGCTGCCGGTGAAGGACGGGCTCAGCTTCCTCGACGTGATCGCCCGCCAGGTGCTCGAGCTGCGGCGGCGCTTCGACGCGCGCCTGCCCCTCGTGCTCATGGACTCGTTCGCCACGCGGGAGGAGTCGCTGGCCGCGCTCCGGCGCCACGACGAGCTGGCCGGCGACATCCCGCTCGACTTCGTCCAGAACAAGGAGCCCAAGCTGGGCGTCGAGGACCTCCTGCCGGTGCAGTGGCCACCGAACCCGGAGCTGGAGTGGTGCCCGCCGGGCCACGGCGACATCTACACCGCGCTCGTCACCTCCGGCATGCTCGAGACCCTGCTCGAGCGCGGCTACGAGCACGCCTTCGTGTCGAACTCCGACAACCTCGGCGCGGTGCTGGACCAGCGGATCCTCGGCTGGTTTGCGGCCGAGCGGATCCCGTTCCTGATGGAGGTCGCCGACCGCACCGAGGCCGACCGCAAGGGCGGCCACCTCGCGCAGCGGGCCGGAGGCCGGCTGCTCCTGCGCGAGATCGCCCAGACCCCCGAGGCCGACCTGGACGCCTTTCAGGACGTCTCGCGCCATCGCTACTTCAACACGAACTCGCTGTGGGTGAGCC
>JAWVFS010000285.1:0-8858 GCA_033855795.1 Solirubrobacteraceae bacterium
CGCCGAGCTGGTCGGTGTAGTTGAGCAGGAACGAGTACGGGCGCGGCGGCGCCTGGATGGCGGGCGCCTTCTTGGTCGCCGGGGCCGCGGCGACCGGCAGCGCGGCCGCGAGCAGCGTCACGGCCAACACAACCAAAAGCGCCGCCGAGCGGCGACGCGCCAGGAACCGTGTGGGAAGCATCGCGGCAGGGTAGCGAGCGCGTCGGCCCATCTGCGCCGGGCGGTCGCGAAACATCTTCCGTGGCCGCAACTTTGCTCGGCGCGGGCGGTTCACTGCCCCGAATGACCGCGTATCCCGACACCGTCGCCCTCCAGATTTCGGCTTGCTACGCTAGCCGCCGGCACGCTCCCGCTGTCCCTGCGGTGAGCGTCGGAGCCGCGGCCCGCGGACGGGACCGTTTGATACCGCGGCTGTTCCCGACGGCCGGCGCATGAAGTGCCGGCACAACCACCCTCCGGAGGCCACGTCGTGAAGAACGTCATCGCTACTCGTCCTCGTGCCCGCCACGCGACCGCGCTGCTCGCGTCCGTCGTCGCGCTCGCCGGAGCCGGGCTCGCCGCCCAGCCCGCGAGCGCTCGCATGGAGGTGGCGATCCAGGACGACGCGGTCTTCCTGCACCCCCAGTTCCCCTACAGCATCACCAAGGGCTACACGCAGGCCAAGGCGCTCGGGGTGAAGTGGATCCGCTTCAACATCCTCTGGGCGGACTACAAGGCCTCCTGCAAGCAGAACGGGAACTCCCGCTGCTTCCTGCCCTGGGACAACGCCGTCAACAACGCCCGCCAGAACGGCGTGAACGTTCAGCTGACGATCGCCGGCACCCCCCAATACGAGCCCAAGGGTGACAAGTGGCTCAGCTACAACCGCCCCAAGGCGTCGCGCTACCGCATCTTCGTGACGCTGGTGGCGAAGCACTTCAAGGGGAAGATCTTCCGCTACTCGCTGTGGGACGAGCCCAACCTGCCCCGATGGATCACCCCCCAGAACAAGGCGCCGAGCATCTACCGTTCGCTGGTGCTGGCCGGCTACTCGGCGATCAAGCGCGTCGACCCCCGCGCCGCGGTGCTGATCGGCGAGTTCACCTCGGCAAACGACCCGCTCGCCTTCCTGCAGCGGATGGGCAGCGGCATCAGGGCGGACGGCCTGGCCTATCACCCGTTCGAGTTCTTCGTCGAGCCCGGCAAGCGGATCATCCGCTCCCGGCCGCGCCGGGTGGGCGGGTTCATCGGCATCAACAGCACGCCGTGGATCCAGTCCACGCTCCGCACGCTCGCGCGGCAGCGGCGCATCCGCACGCCACGCGGCGGCGCCCTCCCGCTCCACTACACCGAGTTCGGCTACCAGACCCTGGGCCGCTACCGGATGTCGCAGGCCAAGCGCAAGGTGTGGGCGCTGAAGGCGATGCGGCTGGTCGCCCGCTTCCACGTCAAGGAGATGCTCTGGTACCAGCTCGTCCACAACTCGAACTCGTTCGGGGACGTGTGGGACTCCGGGCTGGTCTCGATGAAGGGCGTCCCGGACGCGACCTACCTCAACCTGCAGCGCAATCGCCGCTCGTATGCGGGCTTCTGACCGGATCGGCCTCCGGGACGGAACCCCTCGACGACTGCTGATCACCGGCGCGGCCCTGGCGGCGACCGCGGCGGCCGCCGCGTCCCCCGCGCCGGCGGGCGCGGCGATGCAGGTCGGCGTGCAGGACGACCCGGTGGTCGTCGCGCAGACCTACGGCCCGCCGGGCGGCCGCGCCCGGGCCCTCGCCGACGCGCGAGCGTTCGGGGCACGCTGGGTCCGGCTCAACGTGATCTGGTCGGACTACGTGCGCCACGGCTTCACGCAGTTCGACAGCGCGGTCGACGCGGCGCGCGCCGCCGGCTTCAACGTCCAGCTCACGATCGTGGGGACGCCGTCGTACGACCCTAGGGGCGACCGGCGCGTCAGCTGGTACAAGCCCAACCCCGCCCGCTTCGCGAGCTTCGCGCGCACCGTGGCGCAGCACTTCAAGGGCCGCGTCTTCCGCTACTCGCTGTGGAACGAGGGCAACCTGGCGCGCTGGATCTCCCCCTCGCGGTCGGCGCCGCTGCTCTACCGCAAGCTCGTCCTGGCCGCCTACCCGGTGCTCAAGCAGGTGGACGGGCGCAATCAGGTCCTGATCGGCGAGCTGACCTCCTCCCACGACCCGCTCGGCTTCCTGCGCCGCATGGCCTCGGGGCTGAAGGCGGACGGCCTGGCCTACCACCCGTTCGAGTTCTACAAGCGGCCTGGATCGGGCTCGAGCAGTCGCGGGTTCGTCGGCATCAACAGCACGCCGCAGATCAAGCGCGCGCTGCGCGACCTCGCCCGCCGGCACAAGCTCACGACGCTGCGCGGTGGCGTCCTGCCCCTCTACTACACCGAGTACGGCTACCTGACCAAGGGCTTCTACCGCATGTCCGAGTCGCGGCGGCGGGACTGGACGGTGCGGGCGTTCCGCTATGCGCGCCAGCAGGGCGTCAAGGAGATGCTCTACTACCAGCTCGTGCAGTCTCCCAGCGGCACGCTCGCGGGCGACGTCTGGGACTCGGGGATCATCCGGCTCAACGGCACGGCACTGCCGACGTACACGGCGCTGGTCAGAGCGGCGCGCAACGGCTTTCGCTAGCCCGCCCGTGGGCGTTCGGCTAGGCCACGAAGTGCCACGTGGCGAACAGCGCGCTGCAGTACACCAGCCCGACGGCGAACAGCGCCGATACGGCGGCGAACGCGCGGCGGTTCTCCAGCACGGCGCCCAGCCACATGAAGAGCGGGAACACCACGAGGACGTAGCGGGGCGAGGAGGACAGGGGATGCCCCGCCTGCGGCGTCGAGAGCCCGGCTGCGAGCGCGAGGACGGCATAGGCGCCGTAGGCAGCCCCGAGCCGGCGAAACACGCCCACGGTGGCGCACAGCGCGCCCAGCACGGTGACGAGCAGCGCCAGCTTGCGCAGCGCGGAGGCGGTGAGGTCGCCGCCCGCGATCGCGCTCAGGGCGTGACCCGATTCTTCGAAGCCCCGCCACACCCCGCTGAAGGGACCCGCGAACGCCCGGTGGAAGTGGTCCTGGGCGTGAACGGTCGCGAACGCGTCGCCCAGCATCAGCTGGCTGGCGAGCAGGAAGGCGCCGAGGCCGCACGGGATCAGGAGCAGCCAGGCCGCGTCTGGCCGCCACCGCCGCCCGTCGGGCGGTCGCTCGGCGAGGTACATGATCAGCGCCGGCACGATCAGCAGCACGCCGGCGCTGCGCGTCGCGGCGGCGAGCGCGCCCAGCGCTCCGGCGAGCGCCCAGCGCTCCCGGCGGGCGGCCAGCAGCACGCCGACCGAAAGCGCGAGGAACAGCGACTCCGTGTAGGCGGCCGAGAAGAACACCGCCGCGGGGAAGAAGGCGACGAGCACGACGGTGCGCCGCGCGGCGGCGGCGCCCAGTTCGAGCTCGGTGAGTCGGTGCAGCGCCACGAGCGCGACGAAGAAGGCGACGAGCGAGACGAGGGCCGCCGCGACCACCTCGGAGCGGGCCACGAACCCGACCGTGTGGACGAGCAGCGGGTAGAGCGGGAAGTAGGCCGCCTCGGTGGTATGCGGGTAGCCGTGCTCGGCGATGTGCAGGTACCAGACGCCGTCCCAGCGCGCGACCGGCGCCGCGAGCACGTCGCCGACCGCCCCGAGATGGCCCGTCAGGCCGAGGAAGTCGAACTTGCGCTCCGGGCCGTTGCCGGCGATGAGGAACGCGCCGGAGCCGGCGATCCAGACCAGCAGGCGCGAACCGGCGAAGGCGAGCGCGCTGGCGCGAACGTCTTGCCCGAGTGGCCGCACCGCAACTCTCAGGATAAAGCGTCGTTGGGGGCTCGATGGGACTGACGATCGACGGGAGCCGGACGCAGGGCGCGCGGCGGCGGAGCGTGATCGTGCTCGCCGTGGTCGCCGTCGCGCTCACCACGCTCGCGGCGGCCGCGAAGCCCGCGCACGCGTTCGAGATCGCGGTCCAGGACGATCACACCTTTCTGGCCCGGACCAGCTACTCCCGCGAGCACGCGCTCGACCAGGCGCGGGCGATCGGCGCAACGGTGCTGCGGGTCAACGTGATCTATGCCGACTGGGTGCGCCTGGGCACGGGACCGTACGACTCCCTCGTCGACCTGGCGCGCTCGAAGGGCTTCCGGCTGCATTTCACGCTCATGGGCACGCCGCGCTACTTCGACGCCCGCGCGCCGCGCTGGATCGGACACAAGTACCCCTCCCCCATTCGCTTTGCGACCTGGGTGTCCGAGGTCGCCAGCCACTTCAAGGGCCGTGTCCGGCGCTACTCGATCTGGAACGAGCCCAACCTCGTTTACTACCTCGAGCCCCAGCGCAAGGCCGCGAGCATGTACGCCAACCTCTTCAAGGCCGGGTACCGGACGATCAAACGCATCGACCCGGGCGCGCAGGTGCTGTGGGGCGAGCTCTTCTCCGGCAACCTGCGCAATCCCGGCGGCACGCCCCCGATGAACTTCCTCTGGGCGGCGACGCGCAGCGGCGCGCGCGCCGACGGCCTCGCCTACCACCCCTTCCAGTACAACCTCGCGCCGCAGCAGAAGAGCAAGCGCTACGTCGGCATCTCGTCGATCTCGACGATCAAGGCCAACCTGCGCGACCTCGCCCGCCGTGGCCGGCTGCGCACGCCGTCCGGGAAGCCGCTGCCGATCTACTTCACCGAGTTCGGCTACCAGATCCTCGGCTCCGCCCCGGTGCGCTCGGAGGCCCGCCGCGCCAGCTGGACGGTCTCGGCCTTCCGGATCGCCAAGCGCGCGGGCGTGCGCTCGATGCTCCTCTACCACCTGGTGCGCACGTACACACGGAAGTGGGACAGCGGCGTCATCACCCTCGGGGGGACGCCGCTGCTCACGTATCGCGCGCTCCTGGGCGCGCGGCGGGCGCTGGTCGGGCGCTGACGCGTTGACCGCGCGCTACCCCGCGCCCGCGGTCTTGTACTCGTCGTGCCGGCGGATCCAGAACTCCGTGGAGCCCGCCTCGTCCCGTCCCTTCGGCACCCGGTCCAGCAGCGGATAGAAGCCCATCATGACCTCGAGGCCGCGGGCCGTGGTCGAATAGGTCTCATGCACGACGCCGTCGAAGAGCGCGAAGGCGCTCAGCGCCGGCCCCTCCGCCACGTACCCCGCCGGGTCTGTCCCGCACGCGGCCGCCATCTGTTTCACCGGAGGCGGGATGTCGCCTGCCAGGAACGGCGCAAGCTGCTCCTGCGTGTGTGAGGCGCCGAAGTCGAAGTTGAAGTCAGACCCCTCCGACGACACCCACGGGAAGGTCCAGCCCATGCGTTGCCTGTACGCCTGCAGCCTCTCCAGCGGCGCGCGGGAGATGCAGAGGAACGTCACATCGCGCGCGTTCAGGTGCTCGACAGCGCCGTCGAAGGTGTCCGCCCCGGACGAGCAGACCGGGCAGCCCGCCGTGTACTCCGGGCCGAACATGAAGTGGTAGACGAGGAGCTGCGAGCGCCCGTCGAAGAGCTCCGCCAGCGTCTTCGTCCCCCCCTCGGTCTCGAAGCGGTACTCCTTGTCAACCGGCACCCACGGCAGCTCACGCCGCTGCTGCGCCAGTTCATCGCTCCGGCGTGTCAGCTCCTTCTCCCGCTCGAGCAGCTCGTTGCGGGCGCGAACGTATTCCTCGCGCGTTCCCACCGTGTGCTCAGTCATCGATCGCCTCCTATTCGCGGGACAGGATTATGACTCGCGGCGAGCCCGCCCAGCTGACGCCGACGCGGCCTGGCCTCGACATCGGCGCGCGGGTTTTGAAACATTTCGCCGGGTATGTATCTAAACGTTCTCGACCGAGGAGAAGCGATGAGTCACGCCGTGGTGGATGGGATGCTGGAACAGAGCCGGGCCGGTGAGCTGCGCTCGCCCGTAGCCGAGACCCTCGAGATGCACCTCGTGGAGTTCGGGCGCGGCGAGGCCGTGTACGAGATGGAGGCGCGGCCGGAGCTCGGCAACCCCCTCGGGGTCATCCAGGGCGGGGTGGCGACGGCGCTGGCCGACGCGGCGATGGCGGCGGCCACTACCCCGATCCTCACCGACGAGGAGATCCAGAAGACCGCCATCACCACCATCGACATCTTCGCCCGCTTCATCCGCCCGGTGAACGCGAACGACGTCGATCGCCTGCGGGCCGAGGCCAAGGTCGTGCGGGCGGGCGGCCGGCTGGTGTGGGCCGAGGCCGAGCTGCTCGCCGACGGGAAGACCGTCGGGAAGTTCGCCGCCACGGGCATCCGGGTGTCCTTCGACCCGCAGGCCTACGTCGCCGAGCGCAGCCAATCCTGATGGCCTTCACGCTCGCACTCACCGATGAGCAGGAGCTGCTCCGCGACCGGACCCGGGAGTTCGCCCGGACCGTCATCCGGCCGGCGGCACCCGAGTACGACCGCGCCCAGGAGTTCCCGTGGCCCGTCATCGAGGAGGCCGCACGCCAAGACCTGTACCGGTGGGAGCTCTACGCGGAGCTGTCCACGGACCCGACCGGGCTGTCGCTGCCGGTGCTCATGGAGGAGCTCTTCTGGGGCTGCGCCGGCATCGGCCTGTCGATCGTCATGCCGGCCCTCGCCCTTGCGGCGATTCGCCAGGCGGCCACCGACGAGCAGCTCGCGCGGTGGGCTCCCGAGTGCTTCGGCACGCCGGGCGACCTCAAGCTTGCCGCGCTCGCGGTCACCGAGCCGAGTGGCGGCAGCGACGTGCGCTCGATCCAGACCCGTGCGCGCCGCGACGGCGACGACTGGGTGATCGACGGGCAGAAGGTGTTCATCGGCAACGGCGGGATCGCCGACGTGCACGTGGTCATCGCCACCGTCGACCCCGAGGCCGGGCACCGCGGCCAGGGGGTTTTCATCGTTCCCCGGGGCACGCCCGGCCTGACCATGCTCCGCAAGCTCGACAAGCTCGGGTGCCGCGCGTCGCACACCGGGGAGCTGGTCCTCGAGGACTGCCGAGTCCCGGGCGAGCAGCTGCTCGGGGGCGACGAGCGCCTCGCCGAGCGCATCGCCAAGGGCCGCGCTGCCGAGGCCGGCTCGCCCCCTCCGGCCTCCACCACCGAGGAGGGCGGCGCCGCGGCGGCGGTCCAGCGGCGCAGTTCGGCTGCGCTGGGTGCGTTCGAGCGCACCCGGCCCATGGTCGCCGCCCAGGCGATCGGGATCGCTCGGGCCGCGCTCGAGTTCGCCCGCGACTACGCCTCGGACCGCGAGGCCTTCGGCCAACCGATCATCGAGAACCAGGGCGTCTCGTTCCCGCTGGCCGACCTGGCCGCCGACATCGACGCCGCCCGTCTGTTGACCTGGCGCGCCGCATGGATGGCCGCTCAGCGGATGCCCTTCGAGAACGCGGAGGGCTCGATGTCCAAGCTGAAGGCGTCCGAGGTCGCCGTTCGCGCCTGCGAGCAGGCCGTGCAGACCCTCGGCGGCTGGGGCTACATCAAGGACTTCCCCGTCGAGAAGTGGTACCGCGACGCCAAGCTCTACACGATCTTCGAGGGCACGAGCGAGATCCAGCGGCTGGTGATCGGCCGGGCCCTGCGCGCCCAGGCGAGCCAGTTGCCGCTCGACGAGCGAATGGACACCGCGTCCGCCTCGGCGGCGGACTGAAGCCCCGCCTCGGCCCTACGCCCGGCTGAACCGCCGGCCGGCGACGGGCGACTCGCCCTCGTCCAGGCGCTGCACGAGCTGGGCGTCGGCGGCCTCGTCGTCGGCCGCCTCGGCTTCCATCGCCGCCAGGCGCTCGGGCGTCAGCTCGCCGGCGTTCTCGGCCTCGATCTTGGCCAGCCACTCGGCGCCCTCAGCCGCCTCGCGCTCGTCCTTGACGACCTTCTTGCCGGCGGCGAAGTACTTGTCGATCTCCTCGAAGAGGACGTCGACGAGCTCCTCCTGGGGCACCTTGCGCAGCGGCTCGCCCTTCGAGTAGACCATCCCCTCGTTCTTGGCCCCTGTGATGCCGAAGTCGGCGTGGCGCGCCTCGCCGATCCCGTTGACGGCGCAGCCGAGGATCGAGACCTCGATCGGGTCGGGATACGCCTCCAGGCGCCGCTCGACCTCGGTCACGACGCTGTCCATGTCGAACTGGAGGCGGCCGCACGTCGGGCAGGCGATCAGGACCGGGCCGCGCTCGCGCAGCTTGAGCGCCTTGAGGATCTCCCAGGCGACCTTGACCTCCTCCTCCGCGTGGAAGGTGGAGAGCGAGATGCGGATCGTGTCGCCGATCCCGTCGGCCAGCAGCGTGCCCAGGCCCACCGAGGACTTCAGCGAGCCCGACCACTTCGTGCCCGCCTCGGTGATGCCGAGGTGCAGCGGGTAGTCGATCTTTGCCGACAGCAGGCGGTTGGAGGCGATCGTGTTGGGGACGCTGGTGGACTTCATCGACACCTTGAAGTCGGTGAAGTCGAGGCGCTCCATCAGCTCGACGAACTCGGTCGCGGCAGTGACGAGCGCCTCGACGGGATTGCTGTACTCGAGCTCGCGCAGGTGCTTGGGCAGCGAGCCCGAGTTGACCCCCACCCGGAGGGGGGTCCCGAGGCGCGTGGCGAGCGCCGTCACCTCGGCGACCTTGTCGGGCCCGCCGATGTTCCCCGGGTTCAGGCGCACGCAGTGGGCGCCGGCCTCGATCGCCTTGAGCGCCAGCGTGTGGTTGAAGTGGATGTCGGCGATGACAGGGATCGGCGACTCCTTGACGATCGTCTTGAGCGCCTCGACGTCCTGCTCACGCGGCACGGCCACGCGGACGATGTCGGCGCCGGCCTCGGCCACCCGGCGGATCTGGTCCATCGTGGCGGTCAGGTTCGCCGTCTCGGTCTTCGTCATCGTCTGCACGGCG
>JAWVFS010000286.1:0-6286 GCA_033855795.1 Solirubrobacteraceae bacterium
GTGCCGAGGGAGCGGCGGGGGTCGCTGCCGGTCGTACAGAGCGGGGACGAGATCGCCTGGGTGCCCGGCGTGGCCACGTCGGAGCGCTTCCGGATCGGGGCCTCCACGAGGGCCGCGGTCCACCTCAGCGCGCGCCTGGAGAACTGACGACAGCGACCCTTGGCGCAGGGGTCCCGGCGCGGTACGGTTGGGCCGATGGTCGTGCCGCTGTGGCTCCGCTTCACGTTTGCCGGCGTGCTCGTCATCTCGATGGCCGCCGCCTTCTGGGGACGCCCGCCCCGGCGTCGTCCGCAGCCCGCCACCTGGCGCCGCCTCGCGGGGGTCGCGGCGGCCTGTTACGGCGCCGGCTGCGGCGCGCTCCTGTTCGACGAGCCGGCGCTCAGCGCCGCCCTCGTGGGGGCGGGCGTCGAGACCCTGTCGGTGGCCGCATGGCTGGGTCGCTCGATGGGCGACGACGGCGAAGGCGAGGGTGGCAGTGGCGACGACGGCGACGACCCGACCGACCGCGACCCCGGCACGCCGGGTGACGGCTGGAACCCCCAGGACGACCAGGCGTTCTGGGACTACGTGTCGCGCAAGGGCGACCGCGAGCCCGTCGCCGGCTGATCGCACCGCGGGAGTTCGGACGCTGCCAACCACTAGCCTGCGGCACATGCGCGACCCGGCGATCGGCGAGATCCTCGTGCAGGCCGACGATCTCCAGCACCGCGTGCGCGAGCTCGGGGCCGAGATCTCGCGCGACTACGACGGCCGCAACTTGGTCCTGGTCGGCGTGCTCAAGGGAGCGGTGTTCTTTCTGTCCGACCTGATGCGCCACATCGAGATCCCGTGCGAGGTGGACTTCATGGCCGTCGCCTCCTACGGCTCGGCCACCGACTCCTCGGGCGTGGTGCGGATCCTCAAGGACCTCGACGCGGCGATCGAGGGCCGCGACGTGCTAATCGTCGAGGACATCGTGGACTCCGGACTCACGCTCCAGTACCTGCTGCGCAGCCTCGGCGCCCGCGACCCGGCGACGCTGGAGGTCTGCGCCCTGCTGACCAAGCCCGAGCGGCGCAAGGTCGAGCTGCCCACTCGCTACGTCGGCTTCGAGATCCCGAACCGCTTCGCCATCGGCTATGGCCTCGACCACGAGGAGCGCTATCGCAACCTGCCGTACGTCGCCGCCCTGACGACGACGTCAAGCCAATCCGATCCAGCGCCGACAACGTAGAAGAGGGTGTGGATACTCTGCGTAGAACCGGTGCTCAACCCCCGACAACGGGGCTGCAGTGCTGCCCGGCGGGCGAATTGCCCATGGTAGGCTTGGACGCCCGGCATGCCGCTCCTTTCACCGGCGCAGGCTGCGAGCGGGATACGTCATGAGCAGGTTTTTCAAGAGCGCAGCCTTCCCGATCCTCATCGTTGTGGTGCTGGCGTTTTTTGCCCAGCGCCTGATCAGCCCGAGCGGTGAGACCAAGAAGCCCGACTTCGGGCAGTTCCTCACGCAGATCAACCAGGGTCAGGTCAAGAGCGCCGACATCAAGACGAAGGACAACACCGTCGATGTCACGCTGACCGACGGTCGGAAGTACACCGTCGGCTACCCCGACGGCTACGCGAAGACCCTCGTCGACACGCTCCACGAGAAGGCCGCCAAGCTCGACGTCCAGGGTAAGCAGAGCAACGGTTGGTTGTCGCTGCTGACGTACATCCTGCCCTTCATCATCTTCATCGGGTTCTGGATATTCCTCATGAACCAGGTGCAGGGTGGGGGCTCGAAGGTGATGTCCTTCGGGAAGTCCCGCGCGAAGCGCCTGTCCGTGGACTCGCCGAAGATCACCTTCCGCGACGTCGCCGGCGTTGACGAGGCGGTCGAGGAGCTGCACGAGATCAAGGAGTTCCTCGAGAACCCGAAGAAATTCCAAGCGCTCGGCGCGCGGATACCCAAGGGCGTGCTCCTGTACGGCCCACCGGGGACCGGTAAGACGCTGCTCGCCCGCGCCGTCGCGGGCGAGGCCGGCGTGCCGTTCTTCTCGATCTCCGGTTCGGACTTCGTCGAGATGTTCGTCGGGGTGGGCGCCTCGCGCGTGCGCGACCTGTTCGAGCAGGCCAAGCAGAACAGCCCCTGCATCATCTTCATGGACGAGATCGACGCGGTCGGCCGTCACCGAGGCGCCGGCCTGGGCGGTGGCCACGACGAGCGCGAGCAGACGCTCAACCAGCTGCTCGTCGAGATGGACGGCTTCGAGATGAAGGACAACATCATCCTCATCGCCGCCACCAACCGGCCCGACATCCTCGATCCGGCGCTGCTGCGCCCCGGCCGGTTCGACCGCCAGATCGTCGTCGATCGGCCCGACCGCAAGGGCCGCGCGAAGATCCTCGAGGTCCACACGCGCGGCAAGCCGCTCGCGCGCGAGATCAACGTCGACGCCCTGGCGGGTCAGACCCCCGGCTTCACCGGCGCCGACCTCTCCAACCTCGTCAACGAGGCGGCCCTGCTCTCCGCCCGCAACGGCAAGCGCGAGATCACGCAGGTCGAGCTGGAGGAGGGGATCATGCGCGTGATCGCCGGCCCGGAGAAGAAGACCCGGGTCATGAGCGAGAAGGAGCGCCTGATCACCGCCTATCACGAGATGGGCCATGCGATCGTCGGCCACTACCTCGAGCATTCGGACCCGGTCCACAAGATCTCGGTCATCTCCCGCGGCCAGGCGCTGGGCTACACGATCTCCCTTCCCACCGAGGACAAGTTCCTCACCACGCGCGCCGAGCTCAACGACACCATGTCCATGACGCTGGGGGGCCGCGCCGCCGAGGAGATCGTGTTCGGCGAGATCACGACCGGCGCCTCCAACGACCTCGAGAAGGTCACGCAGACGGCCAAGCAGATGGTCATGCGCTTCGGCATGTCCGAGAAGCTGGGCCCGCGCGTGTTCGGCCACGACCACGGCCAGCCGTTCCTCGGCCGCGAGTTCTCCTCCGAGCCCGACTACTCGGACGAGATCGCGCGCGAGATCGACGACGAGATCCGCCGCATCGTCGAGGGCGCCCACCAGGAGGCCAAGGACATCCTCACCGAGCATCGCTCCTCGCTCGAGAAGATCTCCCAGGTCCTGGTCAAGCGCGAGACGATCGAGAAGGAGGAGTTCGAGGCCCTGCTCGCCGGCAAGAGCGAGGAGGAAGTCTTCCCGCCGGAGGAGCCCTCCGGCCCCGAGCTCCCGCTCCCGCCGCATCCAGCCGATCGCGAGCGCGAGAAGGCGCCGCGCACACTGCCGCGCCCGGGCCTCGCCGGCGGAACGGCTGAGGCTCGCGGACTCGACGCACCTGAGAAGCCTGAGCTGGCGTAGCCAGCTCAGGAGTCGCTAGTCGCTGGCCATTAGTCGCTAGATGCTTGGGTGCGGAACCTCGCGTTTGCTCGTCCGTGCCAACTC
Organism: Solirubrobacteraceae bacterium; assembly: GCA_033855795.1. Lineage (GTDB taxonomy): Bacteria > Actinomycetota > Thermoleophilia > Solirubrobacterales > Solirubrobacteraceae > JALYZC01. Next base: position 3,417 of record JAWVFS010000286.1, read on the forward strand.
CGATTGTCTAGCGACTAGCGACTAACGACTAGCGACTAATGGTAACCTTACGTTGACGTAAGGATCAGTTTGAGCACCGTCGCAACACCTCCGAGCCGCCGGCGCCTGGGCGTCGAGGCCGGCCATGCGCACTACAAGTGGTGGGCGCTCTCCTGCACGAGCCTGGGGATGCTCCTCGCGACGATCAACTCGGGCACGCTGATCATCGCCCTGCCCGACCTCGAGCGCGAGCTGCACACCAGCCTGCTGACGCTCGTCTGGGTGATCCTCGCCTACATGATCGCCTCGACGGTGCTGGTGCTCAGCGCCGGGCGGCTCTCCGATCTGTTCGGGCGCAAGCGTGCCTATGTGGCCGGCTTCGTCGTGTTCGCCGTCGCGTCGCTCGGCGCCGGCTTCTCCGCCGACGGGACCGAGCTGATCCTGTGGCGGATCGTGCAGGGCATCGGCGCCGCCTTCCTCTTCGCCAACGCGGCCGCGCTCGTGACCGACGCCTTCCCGCGCGAGCAGCTCGGCCTGGCGATGGGGACGAACACGATGGTCGCCGCCGTCGGCCTCGTCCTGGGTCCTGTACTCGGCGGCGCGCTCGTGGAGATCGGCTGGCAGTGGGTGTTCTGGTTCAACGTGCCGCTCGCCCTCGCCGGGAGCCTGTGGGGCGGCCTCGTGCTCAGCGAGCTCGCCAAGCGCGACGAGGCCCGCGGCCTCGATCCGCTCGGCACGCTGACGTTCGTACTCGGCCTGACGGGCCTGGTGCTCGGCGTGTCGAAGGGCGGCCTGTCGGGGTGGAACGACCCGGTCGTGATCGTGAGCCTGGCCGCGGCCGCCGTGCTGCTGCCGCTGTTCGTCCTGATCGAGGACCGGGTGGCCGCCCCCATGCTCGACCTCTCGATCTTCCGCAACCGCATGTTCGCCGCTGCCACGGCCGCGGCGTTCATCAACGGCCTGTCGCGCTTTGCGCTGCTGTTCGTGTTCGTCTTCTACTTCCAGGGAGCGCAGGGCGACAGCCCGCTCACCGCCGGTATCAAGCTCGCGCCGATGGCCATCGGGATGCTGATCGCCTCGCCCGTCGCCGGTGTGTGGGCCGACCGGCGCGGGTCGCGCATGCTGGCCGCGCTGGGCATGGTCGTGTCGGCGGTGGCGCTGGCCGGGATGACCACGTTGGAGCCTGGGACGGCGTATTGGCAGAGCGGGCTCTGGCTGTTCGTGGTCGGCGTCGGGTCGGGGATGTTCAACTCGCCCAACACCGCGGCGATGATGGGCACGGTTCCCGCCAAGCGGCGGGGTATCGCCGCCGGGGCGCGCATGATGCTGCAGAACACGGGCGCGGTGCTGTCGATCGCGTTCGTGATCGCGATCATCACGGCGGCCGTCCCGAAGTCGACGCTCTTCAAGATCTTCTCGGGCCTCTCCCAGGGCCTCTCTCCGGCCAAGCTCGCGCCCTTCATCGACAACATGCACACGGCGCTGTGGGTGCTGGCCGCCACCTCCCTCATCGGTGCGGTGGTGTCGCTCATGCGGCCGCGCCACCAGGAGGCGCCGGCCCACGGCGCGCTCGCCGCGGAGGCCGCGCGATGAGCGGAGCGAAGCGGAGCCGCCTCGCTACGCTCGCGCTCCGTTACCGGGGCCGCCGACAGGATGGAGGCGCGAGGTGACTCCGGCTGCCACAGAGGCCCCGCCGCTTCGCATCGGCGACGTCGCCAAGCTGACCGGCACGACGGCGCGCACCCTGCGCTACTACGAGGAGATCGGGTTGCTGCCCGGGGTCGAGGACCGCGAGTCGGGGCGCCACCGCGTCTACACGCAGGCCGACGTCGACCGCGTGCGGGAGGTCCTGCGCCTGCGCGACCTGCTCGGGGTCTCGCTCGACGAACTGCGTGAGCTGCTCGCCGCCGAGGACGCCCGGGCCGCGCTGCGCGAGGAGTTCCACCGCACCGAGAAGCCAGCCTCGCGCCGCCGCATCCTGGAGGCCGCGCTCGGCCACCTCGACCGCCAGCTCGAGCTCGTCCAACACCGCCGCGAGGAGCTCGATCGCCTCGCGCGGGAGCTGAGCGCCACCCGCCGCCGTGCCGAGCGCCGGCTGGAGGACCTGAGATGAGCTTCCGCAGCGTCCTGGTCGCGGTGGACGGCTCGCGACACAGCGACATGGCCCTCGAGCACGCGATCGAGCTCGCGCGCGACGGCAACGCCCGCCTGACGATCCTCACCGCCACGCCGCCCCCTGCCGGGGTGTCGCTCACGGGCCCGGGCGCCATCGCGGCCGCGGCTGCCGCCGCCCGCATGGAACAGGACTTCGATGACGTCCTGCGCGCCGCGGCCGACTGCGTGCCCGATGACCTGCCGGTGACGACCGTCCACGCCAGCGGCCATCCCGCGCAGGCGATCCTCAACGAGATGGAGCGCGGCCACCACGACCTGATCGTGATGGGGTCGCGCGGGCTCGGCCTCGCGCGTGCGCTCATGGGCAGCGTCTCCCACCGCGTGCTGCGTCACGCGCCGGCCGCCGTGCTGATCGTGCATGCCGAGGGCGAGCGCGAGGCCGGCGCGCCCGAGGCGTCGGATCAGGAGGTTCGGGGCGCCAGCGTGTCGAGGTAGCGGTCGATCGACGCCCCGACCTGCTCGCGCAGCTCGGTGTCGTCCGAGCGCGCCACGAGCATCGCGGCCTCGTCCATCGCGCCGAGCAGCAGGTGGGTCAGGGGGCGCAGCGGCTGCGGCTCGATCACACCCTGCTCCATGCCCGCTCGCAACACCTCCTCGATGAGGCCGAATCCATATCTCACCCCGATTTCCCTCCACCGCTCCCAGCCCAGGACCGAGGGGGCGTCGATCAGCGTGATTCGCTGCACCTCGGGCCGGCGGCAGGCCTCGAGGAACAT
>JAWVFS010000287.1:0-3252 GCA_033855795.1 Solirubrobacteraceae bacterium
TGTCCGACTTGAGGGTCGCCTGGGTAATGCTTGTCCGCCCGAGGTAGCTGCCGCCGTAGGTCTTGACCGGCCACGTCTGGCCGTAGCCGAGCGGCAGCAGCAGCGGCTTCGACTCGTAGCTCGTCGCGTTCGGGTCGACTCCCTTCAGGATCGCCGTCGTCAGCACGAACGTCTTGAACGTCGACCCGGGCTGGCGGTGTCCCTGCGCCGCGAGGTTGAAGTTCCGGCTCCTGTAGCTGCCACTCGACGCCATCGCTCGGATGTAGCCGTTGCGCGGATCGATCGCGACGATCGCCGACGATGGGTCGCCGGGCTGGTTGAGCTGCCCTTCGATCGCCTGGCGCCCGAGCTTCTGGAGCGTGGGGTCGATCGTCGTGTGGACCTTCAGCCCGCCCTTGCGGTACGCGTTGAGGCCGTAGCGCTCGATCAGCAGCTCGGAGACGTAGTCGAAGAAATACGGCTCGGAGCGGCGGAAGTACTTGTTGCCGGCCCGCAGCGCGAGCGGCTTGTTCTGCGCTGCGGATGCCTCGGCGCTGGTGATGTAGTGGTTCTTCAGCATCGCGCGCAGCACCTCGTTGCGGCGCGCAAGCGCCGCGGACGGGTTCTTGAACGGGTTGTACTCGGATGGCGCCTGCGGCAGTCCGGCCAGCAGTGCCCCCTGCTCCAGCGTCAGATCCTTCGCATGCTTCGAGAAGAAGATCTCGGCGGCCGCCTCGATCCCGACAGCCGTCTCGCCGTTGACCGTGCCGTACGGCACGTTGTTCAGGTACGAGGTGAGGATCCAGTGCTTGGGGTGCTGGTCCTCCAGCTCCGACGCCAGCTTCGCCTCGCGGATCTTGCGCTTGAAGTCGCGGCGCGGGTCCTTGATGTAGAGGGCTCGCACGAGCTGCTGGGTGATCGTCGAGCCGCCCTGGACGGTCTTGTGGTTCTCGATGTTCTTGACGGCGGCGCGCACTACCCCTTCGAAGTCGACGCCGTGGTGCTTGTAGAAGCGGGAGTCCTCGATCGCGACCGTGGCGTTGCGGACGTCGCCCGGGATGTCGCCCTCGACGACCGGCTGACGGACGATCGACGACTTCACGTAGCCCAGAAGCCGGCCGTTGGAGGCGTAGACGGCCGAGGTCTGACCGTTGTCGAAGGGCTTCAGCTCGTCGATGTTGGGCGTGGTCGCCGCGATCGAGACGACATATCCGACCACCGATGCCGCGGCGATGCCGACGATTGCCAGCAACACACCAAGGCCGATCAACACGGTGCTCCGTGCGGCGTGGCCGCCGCGCTTGGCACGGCGGCGCTGCTTTCGCTTGTAGTGCGTCATCGGCGCGGGCCCCTAGCCGAGGATATTTTCCCGCTTGAGGCGTTCCACACACGCAGCCCGAATCCTCGCTGCGACTTCGCGGCGATCGAGGGGGTGCTCGGCGTGTCCCCGGACCACGAGCACGAAGCCGTCCTTGTCGATCGAGGCGACCTCCACCTCGCCGACCTCGCTGAGCGCTTCGAGCGCCTGTGAGAGATCGGCGTCCGGCGGCAGCCCGATCGTCACCTCGACCTCCACTCGCGGGTCCTCGATCGTGTAGTTGTGGATCGTCGAGGAGGCAAGACGCTCGTTCGGCACGATGATGCGGCGGTTGTCCTCGGCGCGCAGGTAGGTGTAGGTCAGGCGGACGTCCTCGACCACGCCCGTCTCGCCCTCGAACATGACCAGGTCGCCGAGGCGGATCGGCTGCGTTATGGCCAGCAGGATCCCCGCGACGAGGTTGGCCAGCGTCTGGCGCGCGGCGAAGCCGACGACCAGGCCGATCACCGCCGATGACGCCAGTACGCCCGCGGCCGTGCGCTTGACGACCGTGAACTGCATCAGCGCCAGCGCAACCCCGATGACCAGGATTGCGACGAAGACCAGTCGTCGCAGCATGCGCAGGCGCGTGTCGGTGACGGCGGAGATCTGGCCGCCGCCCCTCACGACCGATGCGAGTTTTGCGCCGCGGCGCACGAGCGCGCGGTCGATGAGCATCGCGAGCGCGATTGCGACGAGGATCGTGACAACGGCCGTGATCTCGTCGCGGTGGTCGCCCCAGAACCCGGCCGCGACAGGAAGAATGGCCGCCGGCATGAGCACCGAGGGTATCGTCAGGGCCGTCCTTTTGGACGGCATGGGGACGCTGCTGAGGCTCGTTCCTCCCGCTCCGGCGCTGGCCCGCGTGCTGGGCGTGGACGAGCCCACGGCCGACCGTGCGTTCCGTGCCGAGGTCGCGTACTACGTCGTACACCATCTGGAGGGGTCTGACCCCTCCTCGCTCGGGGACCTTCGCCGGCGCTGCGCCGCCGTGCTCGCCGAGTCGGCGGGGACCGACCCGGCGCGGGCGCTGGACGCGCTGATGGGCTCGCTGCGCTTCGAGCCGTGGGAGGATGCCGCGCCCGCGCTGGTGCAGCTTCGCGAGGCGGGGTTGCGGCTGGTCGTCGTCAGCAACTGGGACTGCTCGCTGCCGGAGGTGCTGGACGGCATCGGGCTCGGAGCGCTGGTCGACGCAGTCGTCACCTCGGCCGTGGTCGGCGCGGCCAAGCCCGACCCGCGCATCTTCGAGGCGGCGCTCGAGGCGGCCGGCTGCGCTCCCGGCGAGGCCGTTCACGTGGGCGATTCGCCCGAGCAGGACCTGATGGGCGCGATCGGCGCCGGCCTGCGCGGGCTGTTGCTCGACCGGAGCGGCTCGCCGGGCACGGGAACGGTCACGTCCCTGTCCGAGCTGCCATCGCTCCTAAGCTGAACCCATTGACTGCGGCGATGCCCCCATCCGCGCCCGTGCCGGCGCCCGCGGAGCCCGGCCGCCCCAACTGGCCGCCCTGGTACGGACTGGCAGCCCTGGGCATGGCGCTCGTGATCGCAGTGTTGGCCAGTGGGATCCTCCTGGTCGTCCTCAAGGCAGGCGGCGTGAACGTGAACGCGAACTCGCCGGGCGTCAACGTCGGCGCGACGCTCATCCAGGACGGCGTCCTCGTCGGCTGTGCGCTGTGGCTGGCATCGCAGGTGACGCGCCCGCGCGCGTGGCAGTTCGGCCTGCGCGGCACACCGTTCTGGCGCGGCGTCAAGTGGGGGGCGATCGCTTTCGCGATCTACTTCACGTTCCAGCTGGTCTACGCGGCGGCCGTCCACCCGAACGAGCAGCAGACGACGCTGCAGGACCTCGGCGCCGGCAGTGGCGGCGCGGCCACGGTGCTGATCGGGATCCTCGTCGTAGGTGTCGCACCCGTGGC
>JAWVFS010000288.1:0-2664 GCA_033855795.1 Solirubrobacteraceae bacterium
AGGGAGGAGAGCTGCCATGAAAGACACTCCAAGGTCCGCCAAGACCACCACCGCGATTGCCAACAAGGCCAAGGGCTTCACGGACGAGGAACGAGCGGCGATGAAGGAGCGCGCCCAGGAGCTGAAGGCGGAAGCGCGCCGCGGCCCGCGCGCAAAAGAGGCGGATGGAGAACGCGACGTGCTCGCGAAGATTGCCGAGATGCCGACACCGGATCGCGCCATGGCCGAGCGGCTTCACGCCATCATCAAAGCCAGCGCGCCTTCCCTCTCGCCGAGAACCTGGTACGGGATGCCCGCCTATGCCAAGGACGGCAAGGTCGTCTGCTTCATCCAAAGCGCGCACAAGTTCAAAACGAGGTACGCGACGTTCGGCTTCAGCGACAAGGCGAACCTCGACGAAGGCGCCATGTGGCCGACCTCCTTCGCGCTGAAGGCGCTGACCGCCGCCGAAGAGAAAAGGATCGGCGCGCTCGTGAAGAAAGCGGTGAGCTGAGGACTGAGTGGGCCGGCCTGGACTCGAACCAGGGTCGTACGGATTATGAGTCCGCTGCTCTGACCAACTGAGCTACCGGCCCGGCGGGCGCGCACAGGCGCCCGTGGCGGACGCTAGCAGCGGCGCGCCGGCCGGCTCAGCCCTTCAGCGCCTTCTCGATCCCCGCGCGCATCTCGCCAATCGAGGATGCCCCTTCGAGCCGGTCCACGACCCGGCCGTGGCGGTCGATCGCGAACACCCACGGCTCGCTGGGCAGCCGCCAGGCGCGCAGCTGCGGGCGTTGGCCCTTGGTCGGATCGTTGTTGTTGTAGACCTCCATGTGGATGAAGGCCATCCGCTTCCCGTAGGTCGCCTGGAGCTCGGCCGCCTGGTCGACCACCGGGCCGCAGGTCCGGCTCTGGCAGAGCTGCGGCGTGGCGAACACGAGCAGGACGGGCTTGCGGCCGAGCACGTTCGCGAGGTCCACCGCGTGCAGCTGCGGGTCGTGCGGGACTCGCGTGTCGATGCTCGCGATCGGTTGCGGCGGCGAGGTCGGCGTGTGGACGCTGATGGCCTTCTGCCCCGGCGTGGGCGGTTGCGGGCCGCCGACATCGACCAGCGTCGGATTCGCCGCGACGAGTTGCCCGTTCATGCGCGCGACCACGAGGATCCCCTGCGACTTGGCTTTGGTCAGCGGGATCTGCGTGACGTAGACCTGCTTGGCGGCGTTGGCGTCGGCCTGCACCGTCTGGCTCTGGAACTGCGGCGCCACCGCTAGCGACTCATTGACCACCTTGAACGGCCCGCGCACGGCGCTGCCGTTCGCATCGGTGACGTACACCGCGACGTCGGGCGGGACGAGCTGCTTGCGCGAGGCATCGAACAGGACGAAGGCGAAACGATTGCGGCCGGGCTCGAGCACGCCCACGGCCGGCGCGAGCATCACGCCCTGCTTGATCCCGGCCAGGACCTGGTTGAGCGGCCGTCCCGCCGCCGCCGGGAACGCGGGTCCAGCGCTCGCCGACGTGGTGGCCGCGCTCGTGGTCTTGCCGCCGCTCGACCCGCCGCAGGCGGCGAGGCCGAGGCACGCGAGCACGAGGAGCGCCGCCGAAGCGGCGGCGCGGAACGGGACACGGGGCATCCCCCGACACTCTAGGGTTCCGGTCCGCCCGGCCGAGCCGGCCGGGCCGGCAAGACCAACGACGGAGGAGGACGAGACGGCATGGCAGAACGCGCGGCGATCGTGACGGGCGCCTCGAGCGGAATCGGACTGGCGATTGCCAAGATGCTCGGCGAGGAGGCATACGGCCTCACCATCGCCTCGCGGCGGCCGGAGAAGCTCGAGCCCGCGGCCGACGAGTTGCGCGCCGCCGGCGTTGCCGTCGAAGCGGTGCCGGGCAACGTGGCCGACGAGGACGTCGTCAAGGAGATCGTCCAGCGCCACCGCGACACCTACGGCCGCCTCGACGTCCTGGTCAACAACGCCGGCCTGGGAATCGGCGCCGCCGTGGCCGAGATCGAGACCAAGCGCCTGGACATGCAGCTCGACGTCAACCTTCGCTCCTATGTCCTGTTCTACCGGGAGTGCGCGGACATGCTGCGCGCCGCGGGCGCCGAGCACCGCAATGCCCAGGTGGTCAACACGGCGTCGGTCGCCGGCAAGTCGGGGCAGGCCTGGTTGTCGGTCTACGCGGCCACCAAGTTCGGCGTCGTCGGGTTCACCCAGGCCATGAACAAGGAGCTGGGCACCGAGGGGATCAAGTCCTGCGCGCTGTGCCCGGCGTTCGTCGACACGGCGATGACGGACTTCGTCAAGGGGCAGGTGTCCGCCGAGGAGATGATCCGCCCGGAGGACATCGCGGAGTCCGTGCGGATGCTTCTGCACGTCTCGCCGGCGTGCGTGATCCCGGAGATCATCTATCAGCGCCCCGGCGAGGGGCTCTAGGACGCGCGACTAGCGGACCGGCTGACGCTCGCGCTCGGCTTCGAGCTCGGCGCCCATCTCCTCCGCGCGGGCCAGCGCGCGGCGGTAGTCGTCGTAGCGGCGGAAGGGACGCAGCCACGCCCAGCCGGGGCGCCGGCGCAGCTCGTCGGAGCGGTCGGGCTCGCTCGGGCGCACCGGCTCGGGACGGCCCCGCAACTCGCGGTGCTCGGCGATCGCGCGACCCAGGTCGGCGCCCTCGGCATCCTCC
>JAWVFS010000289.1:0-3042 GCA_033855795.1 Solirubrobacteraceae bacterium
ACCGTCAGGCGCCGCCAGCGCTCCGACGGGTCGCTCAGCGAGCAGGTGAACTGGACCTCGTTCGCCGTGCTCGCGTACCGCGCCGCCGGCTACCCGGCCTCGTCGTCGCCCGTGCGGCGGGCCGCGAGCTGGCTCGCCGGCCAGCAGAACCGCGACGGCGGCTTCAACTTCGCGGGCCGCGGCGGCCCGAGCGGGATCGACGACACCAGCGCGCCGGTGCAGGCGCTCGCCGCCGCCGGGCGCCGCGGCTCCGGCGCGGTGGCGCGCGCCGTCGCCTTCCTGCGCGGCCAGCAGAACGGCGACGGCGGCTTCCCGCTCAACCGTGGCGGCGGATCAAACGCCCAGTCGGCCGCGTGGGCCGCCCAGGCCCTCGTCGCCGCCGGGCGCAGCCCCGCGGCCGTACGCCGGGGCGGTCGTTCGCCGTTGGACTACCTGCGCTCGCTGATCGCCCCCGACGGCAGCGTGCGCTACTCGCGGACCAGCGGCCAGACGCCGGTGTGGGTCACCGCGCAGGCGCTCACGGCGCTGGCCGGGAAGGCCTTCCCGCTCGGCCCGGTCCGGCGCGCCCGCGCGGGGGGCGCGACCGGCGCCGCGGCGGCGGCGCCGCCGGGCGCCGGAGCTGCCGCCCGCGCGAAGGGCGGCGGAGCCCACGGAGCCGGCGCCGGAGCCGGCGCGCGGCAGGCGCCCCCCGGGCTGGTTCGGGCCGCCGCGATCGCCGGCCTGGCCGCCGGCTACCTGCTCGATTAGTGCCCACTTAGTAGGGTTCCCGCCCCTCCAGCCATGAAGATCGCCGTACCCAAGGAAACCGCGGCAGGGGAACGCCGCGTGGCGCTCGTCCCGGACGTCGTGCGCAAGCTCACCGGCAGCGACCACGAGGTCGTCGTGCAGGCGGGCGCGGGCGAGGCCGCGATGATCCCGGACTCCCTGTACGAGGAGGCCGGCGCCAAGCTCGTCTCGGACGCCTCGGCGGCCTGGGACGCGGACGTCGTCGTCAAGGTCGCGCCGCCGTCCGAGGAGGAGGTCGGGCGCCTGAAGGGCGACAGCGTCCTCATCGGATTTCTTTCGCCGCTGACCAATCCCTCCGGGGTGCGGGCTCTGGCCGCCGGCGGCGCCACCGCCTTCGCGCTGGAGGCGGTCCCGCGCATCTCCCGCGCGCAGTCGATGGACGCGCTTTCCTCGCAGAGCAACGTCGCCGGCTACCGCGCCGCTCTGATGGGTGCCACGCTCCTGGGCCGCTACTACCCGATGCTGATGACCGCCGCCGGGACCATCCGCCCCGCCAAGGTGCTCGTGCTCGGTGCCGGGGTGGCCGGCCTGCAGGCGATCGCGACCGCGCACCGGCTCGGCGCCGCGGTCACGGGCTATGACGTGCGCAGCGCGGTGGGCGAGCAGGTCCAGTCGCTCGGCGCCCAGTTCCTCGAGCTCGAGGCCGGCAAGGGCGCCGAGGGCGAGGGTGGTTACGCGCGCGAGCTGACCGACGAGGAGAAGGCCGCCCAACAGCAGGAGCTGACCGACGCGATCACCGAGTACGACGTGGTGATCACGACGGCGCTCGTCCCCGGCCGCCCGGCGCCGCGCCTGGTCACCGCCGAGGCGGTCGAGCGGATGAAGCCCGGCGCGGTCGTCGTCGACCTGGCGGGCGAGGCGGGCGGCAACTGCGAGCTCTCGGAGCCGGGCGAGACGGTCGTCAAGCACGACGTCACGATCGCGGCGCCGCTGAACCTGGCCAGCGACATGGCCGAGGCCGCCTCCCAGATGTACGCGCGCAACATCCAGGCGCTGCTCGAGCTCATGACCGACGACGACGGCACGCTGAAGCTCGACTTCGACGACGAGATCATCGCCGGCGCCTGCGTCACGCGCGGCGGCGAGATCGTGCACGAGGGCGCCAAGCAGGCCGCCGGGGCCGCCGCCTGATGCTGGTCACGAATCTGGCCATCCTCGTGCTCGCCGGCTTCGTCGGCTTCGTGGTCATCTCCAAGGTGCCCAACACGCTGCACACGCCGCTGATGTCGGGCACCAACGCGATCCACGGGATCGTGATCCTCGGCGGCCTGCTCGTGCTCGGACTGTCCGGAGACGGCACGCTCAACAAGGTGCTGCTCGTGATCGCCATCACGTTCGGCACGATCAACGTGGTCGGCGGCTTCCTGGTCACCGACCGCATGCTCGAGATGTTCAAGGGGCGCAAGCCGGCGACACAGGAGGAGATCGAGGAGGCCAAGGACGAGGAGGAGAAGGCCGCATGACCGTCGTGGCCACGTCCTTCCTGCAGGACCGCAACTTCATCGACGTCTGCTACATCGTCGCGTTCTCGCTGTTCATCTACGGCCTGATCCAGCTGCGCGGGCCGCGTACGGCGGTGCGGGGCAACGCGATCGCCGCGGTCGGCATGGCGATCGCCGTCGTGGCGACGCTGCTGACACCCGGCATGGGCAACTGGGGCCTGATCATCCTGGGGATCGTGATCGGCACCGCCGTCGGGATCCCCGCCGCACGCACCGTGAAGATGACGGCGATGCCGCAGATGGTGGCGCTGTTCAACGGCGTCGGCGGCGGCGCCGTGGCGCTCATCGCGTGGGTCGAGTTCCGCAACACCGGGGGGTACGCCTCGGAGCCGCTCTATGTGGCGGTCGCCTCGCTGTTCGGGGCGATCATCGGCTCGATCTCCTTCTGGGGCTCCAACATCGCGTTCGGCAAGCTGCAGGAGGTGATTCCCGGGCGCCCGATCACGCTCGGGCGCGCGCAGCAGTTCGTCAATCTCGCGCTCGCGGTGCTCGCGATCGGTCTGGCCGTGGCGATCGCCGCGGGAAGCACCGACGAGATCCTGATCATCGGCGTGCTGCTGGCGGCCGCACTGCTCGGCAACTTCGTCGTGCTGCCCATCGGCGGCGCGGACATGCCGGTGGTGATCTCGCTGCTCAACGCGTTCACCGGCCTGAGCGCGGCGGCCACCGGGATCGCGCTCAACAACACCGCGCTGATCGTGGCGGGCATGATCGTCGGCGCGTCGGGTTCCATCCTGACCAACCTGATGGCCGA
>JAWVFS010000290.1:0-6478 GCA_033855795.1 Solirubrobacteraceae bacterium
GGGAGCCGCTGCCGACCCTGCGCTCGATCGACGGCGGAGAGTTCGTGGAGTACCTCGGGACCTTCTCGAAGATCCACTCCCCCGGGGTGCGGCTGGGCTGGACGGTCGCCCCGCGCCCGGTGCTGGAGAAGATGAACATCGGCAAGCAGTCGGTGGACCTCTGCTCGTCGCCGATGACCCAGCTCTTCGTGACGACCTACTTCGCTGAGGAGGGCAGCTGGGCGGACTACCTGCGCTCGCTGCGTGAGATCTACCGGCGCCGGCGCGACACGATGCTCGACGCGCTGGCCGAGCAGTTCCCGCACGAGGCGGAATGGACCCACCCGCAGGGCGGGCTGTTCATCTGGGCCACGATGCCCGACTACATCGACACGACCGACCTGCTGGCGCGGGCGCTCTCGGAGAACGTCGCCTTCGTTCCCGGCCGCGCGGCGTTCCTCGACGGGCGCGGCGGCACCGCCATGCGTCTGAACTTCTCCGGCGTGTCCGAGGACGACATCCGCGAGGGCGTGCGGCGCATCGGCAAGGTCGTGCGCGAGCAGGTGGCCCTGTACGGGACGCTCACCGGCGCACCCGCGGCGCCGGTGGAGGAGCCCGCCCCGTCGGCACCCGACCCGGCCCTGGCCGAGGTCCTGCGCCTGCCCGAGCGCGTCCGCCGGCGCGGGCGGCGCGCCGACGACGCCTGATGGCCCGGGTGGCGGTGCTCAAGGGCGGGCGCTCGCTCGAGCGCCAGGTCTCGCTTCGCTCCGGCGCCCGCGTGGAGGATGCGCTGGAGCGGCTCGGCCACGAGCCCGTCCCGGTCGATGTCGGCGCCGATCTCGTGGAGCGGCTGCGCGCCGAGCGCCCGGACGTCGCCTTCGTCGCCCTGCACGGACCCTTCGGCGAGGACGGGACCGTGCAGGAGCTGCTCGAGGTCGTCGGCGTGCCCTACACGGCATCGGGCGTGTCCGCGTGCATCCGCTGCGCCGACAAGGTGCTGGCCAAGCACGCGATGCGCGACGCCGGGATCCCGACCCCGGACTTCTACGCCTTCAACGAGACGGCGTTCAAGGAGCTGGGCGCGGCGGGCGCGCTGCCCGAGATCGAGGAGCGCCTCGACTTCCCGATCGTCGTCAAGCCGGCCAGTCAGGGGTCCGCGCTCGGCATCAAGTTCGCGGGCACCGCCGCCGACGTGCCGACCGCGCTGGTGGCGGCCTTCTCCTATGGCGACAAGGTGCTGCTCGAGCGCCACGTCGCCGGGCGCGACCTCGCCGTGTCGGTGCTCGAGCGCGAGGGCGGCCCGGAGGCGCTGCCCGTCGTCGAAGCCGTCCCGCACGACGAGGACTTCTACGACTTCGAGGCCCGTTACGACATCGGCCGAACGGACTTCGTGTGCCCGGCCGAGCTCCCGGCCGACGCGGCCCGGCGCGCGCAGGCGATCGCGCTCGACGCCTACCGGCTCTTCGGCTGCTACGGCTTCGCCCGCGTGGACGTGATGATGGACGCGACCACGAGCGAGCTGTTCGTGCTCGAGGTCAACTCGATCCCGGGCCTGACCGAGACCAGCCTGCTCCCCCAGGCCGCCGAGGCGGCCGGGATCGACTTCGACGAGGTCGTGGCCCGGCTGATCGAGCTGGCGCTGGCGCGGACCGCGCGAGCCTAGGACTCCTCGCCGCGAAAGTCCTCGGGCGAGACGTTCTCGAGGAAGTCCTTGAACTTCTCGACGACCTCCTCGGTGTCCTCGACCTCGTGCTCGAACTCGATCGCGGACTCCGCGATGACGTCCTCGGCGGCGAAGATCGGCGCGCCGGAGCGCACGGCGAGGGCGAGGGCATCGCTCGGCCGCGAGTCGATCTCGAGCTCGCGCCCGTTCACGCTCAGGGTGATCGAGGCGTAGAAGGTGTTCTCGCGCAGCTCGGTGACGGCCACCCGCGTGCAGTTCACGTCGAGCTCGGTGAGCATCTCCGCCACCAGGTCGTGCGTCATGGGCCGCGGAGTGCTCGCACCCTGGAGGCGCATCAGGATCGCCGCCGCCTCCGGATGGCCGATCCAGATCGGCAGGAACTTGTTCGAGTCGACGGTCTTCAACAGCACGATCGGCTGTTTGCCGACCATGTCGAAGCTCACGCCGTAGATCACCATCTCCTGCACGCGGAATGCTCCCCTCGAAGGGTCGGCCAAGTATAGGCAGCGATTCCGGTGGAGCCGGACGGTGGCCCGGCGCGTCAGGCGCCCGCGTCGACCTCGCGGAGCGTGCCGGTATCGACGTCGTAGATGAACCCGCGCACGTCCTTGCGCGGGATGAACGGGCTCTCCTCGATCCGCCTGATCTGCCTGCGCACGCTCTCCTCGAGGTCGTCGAAGGCGTGTGCGCTCCAGTCAGGCCGGATGCCCGTCTCTGACTCGAGCCGCGCGGCGAACTCCTCGTCGGTGAACGAGAGCAGCCCGCAGCGGGTGTGCTGGATGAGGACGATCTCCTCGGTCCCGAGCAGGTGCTGCGAGATGGCCAGCGAGCGGATCTCCTCGTCGGTGACGACACCGCCGGCGTTGCGGATGACGTGCGCATCGCCCTCGGTCAGGCCCAAGATCGCGTAGGGGCTCAGCCGCGTGTCCATGCAGGCGACGACCGCGACGTTCTTCCCCGGCGCGGACGGAAGGTCGGCCTTGTCGAAGGACGCCGCGTAGGACTCGGCGTTGCGGAGGAGCTCGTCGGTGACACTCATCGTGCGTTCCAGCTACCGGGCGTAGCATAGGCTTGCTGGCGTGAGTGGGCACGTTGCTCGAGGTGCGCGCCGATGAGCCAGGTCATCCCCGCGCCGACCGGCGGGTCGAGTGGCTTTCCGCCGATCGCCGACTACGCATACCTGTCCGACTGCGAGACCTCGGCGCTGATCGCGCCGAGCGGCAACGTCGAGTGGATGTGTGCGCCGCGCATGGACTCGCCGAGCCTGTTCGCGGCGATCCTCGACCGCGACGCCGGGGGGTTCCGCCTCGGCCCGGCAGACGTGATGGTCCCAGCCGGGCGCCGCTACGTGCCCGGCACCATGGTCGTCGAAACCAGCTGGGAGACCCGCACCGGCTGGGTGATCATCCGCGACGTGCTGTGCATCGGGCCCTGGCATCACGAGCAGGAGCGCTCGAACCGGCACCGGCGATCGCCGACCGACAACGAGGCCGAGCACGTGCTCGTGCGTACGGCCAAGTGCGTCCAGGGATCGGCCGAGATCCACCTCGACTGCGAGCCCGCCTTCGACTACGGCGGCCTGGCGGCAGAGTGGCGCTACACCGAGTCCGGGTACCACGCGGCGGCCGCCAGCTCCGAGGGCATGGAGATCGAGCTGCGGCTGGTCACCGACATGCGCCTCGGCCTGGAGGGGCCGCGCGCGAAGGCACGGACGATCCTCCAGGAGGGCGACGTCGCCTTCGCCGCGCTGGGGTGGGCCGAATACCCGCTGCCCCAGACCTACGAGGAGGCATCCGACCGGCTCGAGCGGACCGCGCACTACTGGCAGGAGTGGCTCAAGCACGGCTCGTTCCCCGACCACCCCTGGCGGACCTACCTGCAGCGCAGCGCACTCACGCTCAAGGGCCTGACCTACGCGCCGACCGGGGCGATGGTCGCCGCCCCTACGACCTCGCTGCCGGAGACCCCCGGCGGCGAGCGCAACTGGGACTACCGCTACAGCTGGATCCGCGACTCGACCTTCATGCTGTGGGCCCTGTACACCCTCGGGTTCGACTGGGAGGCGAACGACTTCTTCTACTTCGTGGCCGACGTGACCGAGGCGGAGGAGCGCCAGCTCCAGATCATGTACGGCATCGGCGGGGAGAGCAAGCTCACCGAGCAGACGCTCGACCACCTGTCGGGGTACGACGGGGCCCGTCCCGTCCGGGTGGGCAACGAGGCCTACAAGCAGAACCAGCACGACGTGTGGGGGGCCGTCCTCGACTCGATCTACCTCCACACCAAGACGCGCGATCAGCTGCCCGAGCGGCTCTGGCCGATCATCAAGCGCCAGGTGAACATGGCGCTCGAGAAGTGGCGCGAGCCCGACCGGGGCATCTGGGAGGTGCGCGGAGACCCCAAGCACTTCACCGCCTCCAAGCTCATGTGCTGGGTTGCCGTCGACAGAGGCGCCCGCCTCGCGCAGATCCGCGAGGACCACGAGACGGCCGCGCGCTGGCAGGCGGCGGCGGACGAGATCCACGCCGACATCTGCGAGAACGGCACCGACGGGCGCGGAGTGTTCACCCAGCACTACGAGACCGACGCGCTCGATGCATCCGTCCTGATGATGCCGCTGGTCCGCTTCCTGCCCGCCGAGGACCCCCGCATTCGCGACACCGTGCTGGCGATCGCCGACGAGCTGACCGAGGAGGGCCTCGTCCTCCGCTACCGCGTGGAGGAGACCGACGACGGCCTGGCCGGCGAGGAGGGAACGTTCACGATCTGCTCGTTCTGGCTGGTGTCGGCGCTGTGCGAGATCGGCGAGATCACCCGCGCCCGACGGCTGTGCGAGAAGCTCCTCTCCTACGCCAGCCCGCTGCTGCTCTACGCCGAGGAGATCGACCCGCACACCAGCCGCCATCTCGGCAACTTCCCGCAGGCGTTCACCCACCTGGCGCTGATCAACGCCGTGATGCACGTGATTCGCGCCGACCAGAAGGTGGAGATGGGGGAGTTCTCCCTCGGGCGCGAACTCGAGCGGCTGCGCATGGGGCGCTGAGCGCCGGCGTCATGAGCCACGGGTCCGCCCTGAGCCTCGTGAGCACCGGCTTGGCGGCCCTCGGACTCGCCGGTTGCGGAGGCTCGGGGTCCACCGGGACCACGCAGTCGTCCGCCGCCACGCAGGCGCCCGCCCCCACGGAGTCGTCCGCCCCCACGGAGTCGTCCCCCTCGACCCAGGCGGCCGAGCCGGTGCGGCTGGGATGCCACCAGTACTGCCAGCAGGCGGGCGGATACGGTGCCGGCCCGGACGAGAAGCCGCCCCTGGCCACGGTCACCACGCGCGGAACGGTGACGCCGGTCAACGGCGTCGTGCCGATCGACGTCAAGTGCGAGTTTCGAGCGAGCTGCGAGGGGGCGATCCTCCTGACCACGAACGAGAGTGGCAGCAGCGGGGAGGCGCTCGGTCGGTCGGACCTGAGCGTGCCGGCGAACAGCAGCCGGACGCTGGGGGTGCCGCTGTCGACCGCCGGACAGCGGGTTCTGGGCGGAGGAGGCACGGTGCCCGCCGCCGTCACCGTCGATGCGGGCCAGACGCTGAGCACGCTCCCCCTGGACGAGCGGTCGAACTGGATCGCCGTGGGCTTCGCGTCCATCACGCTGGCCGCGGAGTGACGAGAAGCGCGGCGGCGGTTCCGCGCCCTTGCAACGGGCGGCGCCCGCGGAGTAGGTTTCCCCACGCCCCGCTCCATCACCCGGGAGGCCCCGTTGTCGACCAGCCAAGCGCCGTCCTCCGACGCCATCGAGCAGCTCGCGCTGTATCGCCGCGCGTCGAACTACATCGCCGCGGCGATGATCTACCTGCAGGACAACGCTCTCCTCGATGAGCCGCTGAAGCCCGAGCACATCAAGCACCGCCTCCTCGGCCACTGGGGAACGGTTCCGGGGATCAACCTGGTCTACGCGGGGTTGAACCGGCTGATTCTCGACACCCAGGCCAGCGTCCTGCTCGTCACCGGTCCCGGACACGGCGCGCCCGCGAACCTCGCGAACCTGTGGATCGACGGCTGCCTGGAGGACGTGTATCCGGAGCTGTCGCGCGACCGCGCCGGCGTCAGCAAGCTGATTCACGACTTCTCGTGGCCGGGTGGCTTCCCGAGCCACGTCGCTCCGATCGTGCCCGGAACGATCCACGAGGGCGGCGAGCTCGGCTACGCGCTCGCCACCGCCTTCGGGGCGGCGCTCGACAACCCCGACCTGATCGTCGCGGCGATCATCGGCGACGGCGAGGCCGAGACGGGCCCGACCGCCGGCGCGTGGCACTCGAACAAGTTCCTCGATCCCGGAACGTCCGGTGCGGTACTCCCGATCCTCCACCTCAACGGCTACAAGATCGCCAACCCGACGATCTACAAGTCGATGAGCGACGAGGAGCTGACGAAGCTCTTCGAAGGCTACGGCTGGCACCCGCTGATCGTGGGTGGCCCGACCGACCAGCTCGACAGCGCGCTTGCCGGCGCGATCGACACGGCGTACGGCGAGATCCGTGAACTCCAGGAGCAGGTCCGTGGCGGCGGCAGCCGGCCGGAGCGTCCGCGCTGGCCGATGATCGTCCTGAAGTCGCCCAAGGGCTGGACCGGCCCGAAGGAGGTCGACGGAATCAAGGTCGAGGGGACCTCGAAGGCCCACCAGGTGCCGGCGATGAAGGCGAAGTCAGATCCCGAACACCTGAGGATCCTCGAGGAATGGCTGCGCTCGTACCGCCCGGAGGAGCTGTTCGACGAGCGCGGTGCTCCGATCCCCGAGATCGCCGGCCTCTGCCCCACCGGAGAC
>JAWVFS010000291.1:0-10839 GCA_033855795.1 Solirubrobacteraceae bacterium
CTCCAAGGCGGCGATGGACGCATGGACGAAGGTGGCGGCCTCCGAGGTGGTGGGAGACGGCATCACCTTCACGACGATCCACATGCCGCTCGTGCGCACGCCGATGATCGCGCCGACGAAGATCTACGACGCCTTCCCGACCATCACGCCGGAGGAGGCCGCCGACATGATCTGCGAGGCGATCCGGGCAAAGCCCAAGCACATCGGCACGCGCCTGGGGACCTTCGGCGAGGTGGCCTACGCGCTCCAGCCGAAGGCCGTCGACCAGATCCTGCACACCGCCTATCGCGTGTTCCCCGACTCCGCCGCTGCCAAGGGCAAGAAGGACCCGGAGGAGAAGGCGTCGATGGAGCAGATCGCCATGGCCAACCTGATGAAGGGCGTGCACTGGTAGGAGGGCGCGCCGCGGCAGCGCTGCTCGCGCTCGCTGCCGCGCTGGCGTTGGGGGGATGCGGGGGCGGCGGGGCCGGGCGGGTCACGCTGCTGCTCGACTTCACGCCGAACGCCAACCACGCCGGCATCTTCAGCGCGGTCGCGCGGCGCTACGACCGCCGCGAGGGCGTGCGGCTCGACGTCCGCGCGCCGGCCGACTCGGCCGAGGCGCTCAAGTTGCTCGCGGCCGGCCGCGCCGACCTCGCCGTGCTCGACATCCACGACCTGGCGCTGGCGCGCGAGCACGGGGCGGATGTCGTCGGCGTGGCGGCGCTCGTCCAGCGCCCGCTCGCGTCGGTGATCGCGGCGCGCGGCGTTCGGTCGCCGCGTGCCCTGGAGGGCAGGCGGGTCGGGGTGACCGGCGTACCGAGCGACGACGCGGTGCTGCGCTCGACGGTGCAGGGCGTGGGAGGCGACCCAGCCCGGGTGCGCACGGTGACGATCGGGTTCAACGCCGTCTCCAGCCTGCTGGCCGGGCGCGTGGCGGCGGCCACGGCGTTCTGGAACATCGAAGGCGTCGCGCTGGCCCGCAGGGGCCGCGGCTTCCACCCCTTCAAGGTCGACGGCTACGGTGCGCCGGGCTACCCGGAGCTCGTGGTCTCGGTGACGCGCGCGACACTCGAGCACAAGGGCGACGAGATCCGTCGCGTCCTGCGCGCGCTGGCGCGCGGGTACGTCTTCGCCGGCGAGAACTCGACCAGCAGCGCGCTGGACATCGTGCGGGCGCAGCCCGGCCTCGACCGGCAGCTCGTCGAGAGCGAGCTGCGCACGACGGCGCCGATCTTCCTTCCGGCCAGCCGCCGCTGGGGCGAGCTCGACCCGGCGACCCTGCGCGCCTGGGCGGCCTGGGAGGCGCGCTTCGGGATCGTCAGGCGCCCGCCCGACGTGGCCCGGGCCTTCGACGGCCGTCTGGTCCCGCGCGCGCCGTCCTAGAAGCTCCTGCTCAGCGCGGGGATTCGTCCTTCCCGGACCAGGGTATGTGATGAATCACACGTGGAGTAGAGGCATGGCTCGCCTGAGGATCAGCACTCACAGGCCTCGCAGCGGGGTCGTCTGCGTCGCGCTCAGCGGCGACCTCGACATGTCCTCCGCCTACCGCCTGGACGAAGAGCTGCGCCGCATCGAGCACACGGGGCCCGACACGGTGGTCGTCGACCTGCGCGAGCTCGTGTTCATGGACTCGGCCGGCCTCTCCCGCCTGCTCGCCGCCCACAGGCGGGCCCGACGGGGGCGGTGGCGCTTCGGCCTGACCCGCGGGCCGGCGGCCGTCGAGCGCATGCTGCGCATGACGGCAAGCGGCGAGCGCTTCCTCACGCTGCCGGATCCGGCAACGGCTGCCTAGATCCGGAACACCGGGATAAGGCGCTCCTCGTGCTCGGCCTCGATCCGGGCGACGACCTCGATGTACTCCTCCAGCCCCGAGCCGCGCAGCTTCGTTGCCAGCAGCTCGTCGACCTGGAAGATGCCGGCGCTGTTGGACATCGCGATCTCAACGCGCACCGGCTTGTCGCCGCGGCCGGCCGAGATCTTGACGTCCTCGATCGCGTAGGCCGACAGCGAGTGGATGTTCTGCTGGCCGGCCTCGAACGGGACGCGCGAGCGCCCCCGGGCCATGTCGAGCGCGTCCGCGACGCGCACGATCCCGGCCTCGATCGTGAAGGGATCGCCGCGGCGGCGGTGGCCGATGATCGCGTGCAGCACCTCTCCGACCACGATCGAGCGCTCCGGCTCCTCGTAGATCCCGGCGAGCAGCGACCCGAGCTTGTCGGCCGTGAGGAACAGCGAGTATGCCTCGTGGTCGGCGCGGTGGATCTGCATGCCGACGCAGTGGAACAGCGCCCCGGCCGCGATGACGACCTCGGCGTCGCGCTCGCTCATCCCGTGGTCGGTCACGACGCTGGGCTCGACGCCCCGGCGAAACAGGAGCCGCGCGAGTCGCAGCGCGATGTTCACGACGATCTGGACGTGGACCCACGAGTGGTCCGACATCCCGAGGCGGCGCGTCGCGTTGACCGCGCTCAGATGCCACCAGGCCTTGACCTGGTCGTCGGCGTTGACCGCTTCGAGCAGTGCCTCGAGCTTGCGGTTGCCGCGCGTGGGCACGCGGATGCGGACGCCGGCGATCGCCTCGCGCGGCGGGCGAGCGTCGGCGGGGTCGCTCACGCCCGCCCGGCGGCCTCGGCGGCGCGCACCGTCGTGGGAGCGCCGGCCTGCGCGGGGCCCTCCGCCGCCCGCGCGCTGTGTCCCACCATGAGCTCGCGCTGAACGCTGCGGGGCTCGGGTCCCCGTTGGGTGCGGCGGCGCCATGACCCGTCGGCCTGGAGGTCCCAGGCGCTGGAGTCGTCGGCGAAACTCCGCTCGAGCGTGTCCAGCAGGTCATCGCGCAGCCCGGGATCCTCGACCGGCGTGACGAGCTCGACCCGCGTGTCCAGGTTGCGGGGCATCAGGTCGGCCGAGCCGATGTAGACGACCGGGTCGTCGCCGTTGCGCTCGAAGGCGTAGATGCGCGAGTGCTCCAGCAGGCGCCCGACGACCGAGTTCACGTGGATGTTCTCCGAGACGCCCTCGACTCCCGGCTTCAGGCAGCAGATGCCACGCACGTTGAGGTCGACCCGCACCCCGGCCTCCGACGCCCGGTAGAGCGCCCGGATGCATTCGCCGTCCACGAGTGCGTTCATCTTCATCGCGATCCGCCCCGGGTGCTCGGCGGAGTGCGCCTCGATCGTCCGGTCGATCTCGGCGAGGATGCCGGCGCGCAGGTGGTCGGGGGCGATCAGGACCTTGCGGTAGCCGCGCGGCCGCGCGTAGCCGGTGAGGAAGTTGAACATGTCGGCCACGTCCGCCCCGATGGCCTCGTCCGTGGTGAACAGGCCGAAGTCCGTGTACAGCCGGGCGGTCGTGGGGTGGTAGTTGCCCGTCCCGATGTGCACGTAGTGGCGCACGCCGTCGCCCTCGCGGCGGATCACGAGGACGCACTTGGCGTGGGTCTTCAGGGCCGGGAGGCCGTAGACGACGTGCACGCCCGCCTCCTCGAGCGCCCTGCCCCACTGGATGTTCGCGCGCTCGTCGAAGCGGGCCTTGAGCTCCATCATGGCCACGGCCTGCTTGCCGCGCTCCGAGGCACGGATCAGCGCCGGCACGAGCGGCGAGTCGTCGCTGGTGCGGTACACGGTCTGCTTGATCGCCAGTACGTCGGGGTCGGCGACGGCCTGCGCGACAAAGCGCTCCACCGACGTGACGAAGGAGTCGTAGGGGTGGTGGACGAGGATGTCGCCGCGGCGCATCTGGGCCAGCACGTCGACGTGCTCCCCGTGGTCCTCGTCCTGCAGCCGCGGCTGGGTCACGGGCGTCCAGGGCTCGTAGCGCAGCTCGTCGAAGCCCGGCAGATTGACGATCTGCCACAGGTCGTTGAGGTCGAGCAGGCCGTCCTTGTCGAACACCTCGCGCTCCTCCACCTCGAGCGCTTCGCGCAGCTCCTCGCGCAGCGACGAGTCCATGCCACGCCCCACCTCGACCCGCACGACCTCGCCGAAGCGTCGTCGGCGCAGCTCATCCTCGACGGCGGTGAGCAGGTCGTCGGCCTCGTCGGACACCGTGAAGTCGGCGTCGCGGCTGACCCGGAAGACGTCGTAGTCGATGATCTCGATGCCGGGGAAGAGCGCGTCGAGGTGGTGGGCGATGACGTCCTCGAGCGGCACGAACGTGGTCGAGCCCTCGGCCACCGGCACGAACCGCGGCAACATCTCCTTCGGCACCTTCACTCGCGCGAACGTGCGCATGTCGGTCATCGGATCGCGCAGGCGCACCACCAGCGAGAGCGACAGGTTGGAGATGTACGGGAAGGGCCGGCCGACGCCGACCGCCAGCGGCGTCAGCACCGGGAAGATCTGGCGTTGGAAGCGCTCGGACAGCGAGGCCTGCTCCTCGTCGGAGACGCTGTCGTAGGGCACGATGCGGATGCCGTGCTCGGACAGTGCGGGGATCAGGCTCTCGGACAGGCACTCGTACAGGCGACCGCTGAGCTCGATCACCCGCTCGCGGATCGCGTCGATGGTCTCGCTCGGCGTGCGCCCGTCCTGGAGCCGCGTGCTCACCCCCGCCTCGACCTGGTCCTGCAGGCCGGCCACACGGACCATGAAGAACTCGTCGAGGTTCGAGGTGTAGATGGCCGCGAACTTCACGCGCTCGAGCAGCGGCAGGTTGGGATCCTCCGCCAGCTGGAGCACGCGGTCGTTGAAGTCCAGCCACGACAGCTCGCGATTGAAGTAGTACTCGACGTTGCCGAGGTCGCGCTCGGGCGCCTCCACCGGCCGGCCGGTGTCCTCCTGCGTCAAGTCGGGCGTGCTCATCGGGTCCTCTCGGTCGCGGCGGCGAACCCTCCTCGTCGCGCGCGCGGGCGTAGGGTTGATGGTACCTACGGGGCGAGGGCGGGCGCGGGCGCGGGCTTGCGCCCGCTACGCGTCGCCGTCGGAGGCCACCGAGTCGGTCAGCCGCTCGGAGAGGTCGCGCGCGCGGCCGGCGACGGCGTCGCGCAGACGATGCTCGTCTTCCGTCACGACCGCGCGCAGGCGGCCCGCCTCGCGGTCGAGAATGCGCCGCCGCCGGGGCGGGCGCTCGCCCAGCGCATGCTCGAGACGGGCGCGGAAGCCCCGGCGCTGCAGATCGTGCCAGCGATCGAGGAAGCGCGCGAACAGCAGCTCGCGGCGCGCCTCGAGGTGGACGATCAGCGTCTCGAGGCCGCGATACGCGCGGCGGTGGGGGGCGCGCGCGGCGAGGGCCGGGTCGAGATCCTCGGCGTCGCCGGCCATCCGTCGCAGCTCGGCGGCGTCGTCCGCCCGCAGCGCCCCGAGGTGGTCGCGGACAAGCGGCAGCATGACGTCGCAGTCGTGGATCTCGCCGAGCAGGTCCTGGAGCTGCTTGGCCCGTTTGGCGCCGGTCACCGCGTAGGCACCGAAGCACGGCGCCGTGAGCTCCAGCAGGTAGCGCAACCGCTTGGCGGCGATGCGCATGTCGTGCAGTGCGCACTCCTCGCTGGGGTCCAGCGCCCGCGGCGTGAAGGAGTACAGCTCGTCGACGCGGACGCGCAGGATGCGCTCGGCCGCGTCGGCGAGAGGCATCTCGGGATCGAGCTTGCGGATCTTCCGCGCCTTCATCCGGTGGCCTCCGCCGCCTCGCACATGGCCCGCAGCCGGCCGCGGAGGTCGGAGCGTTCCATCTCCTCGAGCGCGCGCGACACCGTCGTGTTGCCCGCCGCCTGGTCCCGGCGCAGCCGCCCGATCAGGCTCTCGACGCCCGGTCGGTCGGCCTCGGCCACCGCGACCTCGAAGCGCTGGAGCACGTCGATGTGCACGTCGGGGTCTCGCCGCTCACCCAGCGCGTCGGCCAGCGATTTGACGTCGCCGAGCACGCCCCGATGCAGCGTGCGCTCGAAGCACGGCGCGAAGATCTCGAGAACCGCGCGCAGGCGCCGGGTGGCCACGCGCATGTCGTGCACGCGCTCGATGTCGGCGGTGTCGAGGACGTTCGTGGACTGGTCGAACAGCTCGGCGCTGCGCACCGACACGACCTTGGCCGCCGCGACGCGGAAGGGAGCCTGGCCGTCGAGCCCGGGGACGGCGCGCGCCTTGGCCATGACGCTTTACGCGGCCTCTCGGGCGGCCGCGATCATCTCCAGTACCACGCCCTCGCGCAGGCCTCCGCGCCCGATCTGCAGCGGCACGCGCAGGCTGTCCGAGGCCGCCTCGAGGATCAGGATGCCCGCCGGGAGCAGGCGCACGCGCTCGGGCTCGAGCTCGAAGCTCCGCGCCAGCTCGTCGATCGGGTTCGAGGCCAGCACGCGGATGCCGCGCTCGAGGGTCTCGTGCTCGAGCACGCCGCCGACCAGGCGGCGCAGCGAGGTCGCGCTGCCCCCCACCGCCACGCCGAGCGCCGGCGAGTCCAGCTCGAGCCCCTCGAACACCCCGGCCACGTGCTGGCGGACCGAGTTGAGCTCGCTGATCGAGGGCGGGTCCGAACGCAGGTAGGCGTCGGCCAGGTACCCCGAGCCGATGCGGAAGGACGCCGACCAGTGGACGCCGCCGGCCAGTGTGCCGAGCGCGAGCTCCGAGGACCCGCCGCCCACGTCCACGACGCCGACTTCGCCGTCCGGGCGGTGGCCGAGCGTGCGCGTGGCGCCCACGAACGCGAGGCGGGCCTCCTCGTCACCGTCGAGGATGTGCACGTCGACGCCGGCCTGGTCCCGAATCGCCGCCGCCAGCTCGTCGCCGTTCGCCGACTGGCGAATCGCCGCGGTGGCAACGGCGCGCAGCTCGAGCGCGCCGAGCTCCTCCGCCAGCCGCACCTGGGTGGCCACGACCTGGGCCACCTCGGCGATCTTCGCGTGGTCGATCCGGTCCTCGCGCCTGCGGCCCTTGCCGATCCGCGTGAACGCCCGCTGTTGGAGCAACTCGCGCAGCTGGCCGTTTGCCGCCTCGGCGACCAGAAGCCGCGTCGTGTTCGAGCCGATGTCGATGCAGGCGTAGGCCATGCGGGCGAGCGGCGGGGACGAACCGCGATCCCTAGCTTGTCATGATCTCGCGCTGTGAACAGCGCCCCGGCGATCGAGGTCCGCGGCCTGCGCAAGCGCTACGGTGAGCATGAGGCGGTGGGCGGGATCGACTTCACCGTCGGGCGCGGCGAGGTGTTCGGCCTGCTCGGGCCCAACGGGGCGGGCAAGACGACCACGGTCGAGATCCTCGAGGGCTACCGCGAGCGCAGCGAGGGCGACGTCAGCGTGCTCGGGCACGACCCGGCGCGGCGCGAGCTGGAGCTGCGCCGCCGGGTGGGCATCGTGCTTCAGAGCTCGGGCATGTACCGCCACATCACGGTGCGCGAGGCGCTCGACCACTGGGCCCACCTCTACCCCTCGCCCCGCGACGTCGACGAGGTGATCGACGTGGCCGGGCTGCGCGAGTCCGAGGACGTGCGCACTCGCCGACTCTCCGGAGGGCAGCTGCGCCGGCTCGACCTTGCCCTCGCCCTGGTGGGGGACCCCGAGCTGATCTTCCTCGACGAGCCGACGACCGGGTTCGACCCGGCCGCCCGGCGAGCGGCTTGGGACACCGTTCGCTCGCTCCAGGGTCTGGGCAAGACCGTCCTGCTGACCACCCACTACCTCGAGGAGGCCCAGGCGCTCGCCGACCGGGTGGCGATCATCAAGGACGGGCGGATCCTCGCCGAGGGCGCGCCCGGCGACCTGGGCGCGGGCGACTCGAG
Organism: Solirubrobacteraceae bacterium; assembly: GCA_033855795.1. Lineage (GTDB taxonomy): Bacteria > Actinomycetota > Thermoleophilia > Solirubrobacterales > Solirubrobacteraceae > JALYZC01. The sequence goes on from JAWVFS010000291.1 coordinate 7,687, forward strand.
CCGCTACCGCGTGGCCTGGCGCAACGGCCGCGGCCTGATCGAGCAGCGCGAGACCGACGATCCGACGACCCTGCTGCACGAGCTGACCGAAGCGGCACTGGCCCGCGGAGAGCGGCTCCGTGACCTCTCGGTGTCGCGCCCGTCCCTGGAGGATGTCTACCTCGAGCTGACCGACGATGGATAGCGCGCTCGCCCTCACCTGGCGGCAGTACCGGCTCGAGCGCCGGATGTTCTGGCGCAACCCCTCGGCTGCCTTCTTCAACTTCCTGCTGCCGCTGATCCTGCTCGCGCTGATCGGCGGGCTGGCGTCCAACGACCAGAAGGCGCTGAACATCATCGTGCCGGGCATCGCGGGCCTGAGCATCATGTCGACGACGTTCACCGCCCTCGCCTTCAACATGACCCAGCTGCGCGAGACCGGGGTGCTCAAGCGGGTCCGCGGCACGCCGCTTCCCTCCGGCTCATATCTCGGCGCGATCTTCGCCAACGCCATCACCAACGCGGCGGTGCAGATCGCGATCATCACCGTTGCCGGCAAGCTCCTGTTCGGCGTGGGGTGGCCGAAGGACTGGATCGCGCTGGTCGTCTTCACGGCCGCCGGCGTGACCTGCTTCGCGGCGCTCGGCGTGGCCTACTCCCACGCGATCCCCAACTTCGAGTCCGCGCCGGCCTACGTCAACGCCGTGTTCCTGCCGGTGATCCTGATCTCGGGCGTCTTCTTCGACGCCAACCGCGCGCCCAAGCTCGTGCGCGACCTCGCGGAGGTGCTGCCGCTCAAGTACGTGGTCGACGGACTCTCGGGGGCGATGGTCACCGGCAAGGGCGTGGGCGACAACCTGACGGCGCTCGGTGTGATCGCGCTGTGGGCCGCCGTGGGCATCTTCTTCGCGGTGCGCGGGTTCTCGTGGGAGGCCCGGCGCACGTGACTCTCGCCGTGCTCTACGACGTGCACGGCAACCTGCCGGCCCTCGACGCCGTGCTCGAGGACGCACGCTTCCACGGCGCCGAGCGCTTCATGCTCGGCGGGGACTACGCCCTGTTCGGCCCGTGGCCGGCCGAGACGGTCGCGCGCCTGCGGGAGCTACCGGCCGCGTGGATCCGGGGCAACGGCGAGCGTTGGACCGCCGCGCCCGGTGACGCCCCGGACGACGCGGTCGTGCAGGGCGCAATCGCCGCGTGCCGGGACTCGCTCGGGCCCGGCGGCGTCGACGAGCTCGCCGCGCTGCCGGAGATGCTCGTGGACGGGGACGCGCGCTTCTGCCACGCGTCGCCCGTCTCGGACGTGCGCTCGTTCCTCCCCACCCCCGCGCCCGACGAGGAGGAGCTGCTCAGCGGCGTACCGGAGCCGCGACTGGTGTTCGGCCACACCCACCTCCCCTTCCGCCGCTTCTCGGCCCACGGCGGTATCGAGCTCCTCAACCCGGGCAGCGTCGGCATGCCCTTCGACCAGGACCCGCGTGCGACCTACGCGCTGATCCATCCCGACCGCCGGGTCGAGCACCGCCGCCTCCCCTACGACCACGCCGCCAGCGCGGCCGCGTTGCGCGAGCGCTTCGAGGGCCCGTGGGTCGACACGGTCGCGCGCCGGATCGAACAGGCGCGCTTCGACCCGGGTTGACGCATCACCCGGTGGTGCGTCGTTGCGCCGCCCGGTACGGTTGCAGTGAGGACGCGGATGGAGTCGCGAACGAGGGTTCTGTGTGCGCTTGGCGCCCTGGCAACCGGGGTGGCGCTTGGCCTGCCTCAGAACGCCGCGGCCGGGCCGGACCCCGTCAACCAGCCACTCGCCGACGGCTGTCAGCGCAACCCGGTCGGGCTGCTGAGCTACTCCTCCCCGGAGTGGGTGTTCGTCGGGGGGAAGCAGTCCGGCGACCCGCTCCGAACGATCGAGGGGTCCTCCACGATCGTGCACACCGCCGACGAGGACCTGCCCCAGAGCCACGCGTCCTATGACCTCGACTGGGATGTCGCGCCGGATCCGCAGTACCTCGGCCTGCTCGCCGGCGACCCCAACGCCAACGGCGGCCAGGGCAACGGCAACTTCGCGCACGACGCCGACCAGGGGAAGCTGCACGTCGAGTGGGAGTCCGGCAGCGTCCCGAGTTTTGTCTGGCCGACCGAGGGCGATCGGGTGAAGCTCTGGGGCCAGTGGATCTGGGACTGCGGCCACTGGGGGCAGGGGGTCGTGACCGACCAGAGCAACCCGCAGGGATCGCTCTCCGGAACCGGTGACTACTTCCTGCCGGGCCAGGTCGAGGGCACCGCGCCGGCGGGCCTGCGTGGTGAGCAGACCGAGCTTCACCCCCTGCAGGCGGTCGTCGTCAACCGCACGGCGTCCAACCAGGCCATCGCCCCCGAGCGCGAGACCGACGTCTTCGCCTCCAACGACGGCACGCACGCACTCGGCGAGGAGCAGTGCGCGCGCTCGCTCACACCGCTGCCGGGTCTCCCGTCCTACGGGCCGGACTTCTCGGCCTGCGTGAACCTCCCGAGCAACCAGGTCCAGGACGTCCACGGGCGCGCCTACGACTTCTTCGTCCCGGCGCCCCCCAAGCCATTCGCCGGTGCGCGCCTTCGCTACCGCGAAGACCGTCCGGTGGTGGGCTCGGGGGCCAGTGAGACCGTCACGCCACTGTCCAACGGACTCCTCGTGCACGTCGCGTTCGACGGTGTGCCGGCCGGCGATACGGCGCTGCACGCCTTCGGCGCACGCTACTTCGTGGGCTGGGAGGGCCAGGACTCCGGGCCGACGCCGCTGCGGTTCACGTTGAAGCGCGTGACCGTGAACCACTCGCTCGACCCGAACCGCAATCGCGCAACGCAGACCGGTCCCCCACCGGGCGAATACAACCTCTACATGAACCTCAACGGGAACTGGAATTTCATCGGCGGCCACGGCGCGACCGGGGCTCTCTCGGGCGAATGGGCGCCGGGCCTGGGTATGGTCAGCGACGGCCAGAGCCTCGACGTCAACCGGGACGTGGTGTTCTACGTCCCGGCCGGCGCACCGGTCCGGCTCGACATCAGCGGGCGCGAGTGCGACCTCCCGCGGATCGATCCGTGCGTCGTGAACGGCGAGGTCTCCGACGGCAACGACCACCCGGGCGAGGCGATCGCAACCTTCCCCTCGGCGTCCGCCGCGCTCGGCGACCA
>JAWVFS010000292.1:0-4627 GCA_033855795.1 Solirubrobacteraceae bacterium
CCCCGAGCAGCTGCCGCCCCTGCTCGGCGTCCCGTGCACGATCAAGGAGTCGATCGCCCTCGCGGGCATGCCGAACTGCGCCGGCCTGCTCGCCCGCCGCGACCACCGGGCCACCGAGACGGCGCCGGCCGCGGCGCGGCTCATGGAGGCCGGGGCGATCCCGCTCGGGGTGACCAACACCTCGGAGATGACGATGTGGATCGAGTCGCAGAACTTCGTCTACGGTCGCACCTCGAATGCCTACGACGCCTCGCGCGTTGCGGGCGGTTCCTCCGGCGGCGAGGGCGCCGCGGTGGGGTCCGGCGCGTCGCCGATCGGGCTGGGCTCGGACATCGGCGGCTCCATCCGTCTCCCCGCCTTCTTCAACGGGGTGTTCGGCCACAAGGCGACCGAATGGCTCGTCCCGAACTCCGGGCAGTTCCCCACCGCCGAGGGTGAGTTCACCCGGATGCTCTTGGTCGGGCCGCTGACCCGGCGAGCCGAGGACCTCATGCCCGTGCTGCGCCTGATCGCCGGGCCCGACGGCGCCGACCCGTACTGTCGCGACGTCGAGCTCGGCGATCCGGGAGACGTCAGCCTGGACGGCCTCGATGTCGTCGTCTCCGAGCAGACGTCGTGGGTGCCCGTCAGCCGCGAGCTGCGCGAGGCGCGCGAGCGGGCGGCGCACATCCTGGCGGCCGCCGGCGCCCGGGTCCGTCACGTGCCGCTGCGATCCATGCGCCGCGCGCTCGAGCTCTACCTCACCGCGCTCCAGGCCGGCGCCAGCAAGGGCTTCCGCGAGGTGCTGGAGGAGGAGTTGGGCGCGACCGGCCGCCTGGCGCTCCACCGGGTGGGTTGGGGGGCGCTGAGCCGTCGCGGGCCGCACACGCTGCCGACCGTCATCCTGCTGGCCACCGAGTCGCTGTTCGCGCGAATCCCGGAGCGCCGCACGCGCCGCGCGCTGGCGGCCGGCGAGGCACTCGGGCGCGAGGTCGACGCGGTGATCGGCGACGGGGTTTTGCTGCACCCGCCTCACGCGCGCGTGGCGCCGCGCCACGGGCGCACCGTCGGCCGCGGCTGGCTGGTCACGCCGATGGCCGTGTTCAACCTGCTCGGGCTGCCCGTTACGCAGGTCCCACTCGGCCTCAACCCGGCCGGCCTTCCCCTCGGCGTCCAGGTCGCAGCCGGCCGCGACCGCGACCACGTGGCGATCGCGGTCGCGCTCGAGCTCGAGCGCGCCTTCGGCGGCTGGGTGCCACCGCGCTGAGCTGGCGACGCGCGAGAAACGACGGTCAGGGAGTCGAGCGGCCGGGGTGCACAACCGCCACCGGTTCCTCAGGCGTGCCGATGGTGTGAAGGAACCCGACCGGTTGGACTTTCACACCGCGACGCGGGCTCAGGCCGGGCGAGCGAACGCGTGCGAGGCCCGGACCAGCCCTTCGATGACGTCCAGCTCCTCCTCGTCCCGCGGGGCATAGAGCATCACCGCGGTGGGCGGAATGAGGCCTCGCAGGGCGACCGGGTGGGGTTCCGCCCAGCCGGCGGCCACGGCCTCGGCCACGGTCTCGGTCGGGAGCATGGCGTGCAGGCTGTGGTCGGGATCCGGGTGAAGGTGGGCGAACTCCCGGCCGATCAAGAAGGCCTCCGGCGGTCCGGCCGGTTCGCTCGGTCCCAGGACGAGCGCCCGAGCGCCCGGAACGGAGATGCCGCTCGGCTCCTCGACGACACCGGGCAATGAAAACGCACGCCGCGCCAGTTCCTCGACCAAGCGCGAATCGGTCGGCTGCTGATCGAGTTGCGTGTGGGGATTGGTCGGCGTGGTGCGGGGCCGACCGCCCCTGCGCAGCGGTAGCGAGGATTCCGGCATCGACCGGAGTCTAGGTCGAGTAGGGCGCGCGCCGTCCGAGCAGGGCGCGGAACCCCGGGACCGCGAGCAGGGCCCGCACCATCTGCTCGCGGGCGCCGGCGGGCTGGAGCGACGCGGCCTCGGCCAGCGCGGTGCGCGCCTCCGCGTAGCGGCGCTGGCGGATGCGGCCGCGGGCGAGCAGGGTCAGGTCGTTCGCGTGCGCCCGGCGCGCCAGCGCCGGGTCGACGGCCGCGGCGTGGGTCCTGTGGACGAGCAGCGAGCTCTCGGCCAGGGAGGCGACATCGGCCGTGAGCGCCGCCGGGTGGCGGCGGTAGTCGACGAGCACCTCGGGGACGCAGGCGAAGCCCTGGCCCCGGCGCAGCAGCCGCAGCCACAGGTCCTGGTCCTCACACGGCGGCGGCCCCGCGAAGCCGCCGGCGGCGACGAGGTCGGTGCGCCGCAGCACGACGGACGACGTCGGAATCGGGTTGCGCTCGAACACCACGGGCATCAGCGCCGCCGCTTCCAGCATCCCGCCCGGGAGCGCCTCCCACTGCTCGCCGGTCGGACGGCCCTGGTCGTCGACCACGCGCACGCGGGCGAAGCAGGCCACCGCCTCGGGGTGCGTGCCGAGCGCCTCGAGCTGCGCGGCGAGCTTCCCGGGCCGCCAGGCATCGTCGGCGTCGAGGAGGGCCACGAGATCGGTGTCCAGGCGCTCGAGCCCGGTATCCCGGGCGCCGGGTGCGCCGCCGGGAACCTCCCGGCGCACGAGCGTGGAGCGCCGTGCGTGGGCCGGGTCGAGGCCGACCGGCTCGGGTGAGGCGTCGTCCACCACCACGACGGCCGCCGGCGCCGGATCCTGGCTGAGCACGGACTCCAGCGCCTCGTTAAGGAACGGAGCCGGTCCCCGCACCGGCACGAGCACGCCGACGGACGCCATCTAAGCCCGGCGGGAGCCGGCGGCGACGGCCCGTTCGGCCAGGCGCGGGCGCAGCTTCTCGAACGTCGCCGGCGCCTGTCCGACGACCTGGTTCATGCCGGCGAACCCGGCGCCGACGACGAGCGCGTCGCAGCGGTCGGGGACGGCGCGGCCCATGGGTACAGGATACGGTCGCGTCGGGACCACTATCGTCGCGGCCCCATGGAGGGCTCTCTGCTTGCGGTCGCGCCGGTCGCACACCCCGGCGGGGCCGAGACGACCCTGCTCCGTCTGCTCGCCGGCCTCGACGACCGCGGGTGGCAGATCACGCTGTCCACCCCGGGGTCGGGCCCGCTGCGCGACGCCGGCGACGACGCCGGATGGGGAACGGTGTCGCTGCCGCTCGGCGGACTGCGCCGCCGCCGCGGGGCGCGCGCCGTGGGATCCTGGATGCGAGCGCGCCGCCTGGCCGGGACCCACGACGTCGTCTACCTCAACGGAACCGTGTCGGGCCGGCTGCTCCCCGCGCTGCGCGGGTCGGGCGCGCGGCTCGTGCTTCACGTCCACGACATCGTCTCCCGGGTCCCGGGGATCTGGCAGGGCGCGGACGTCGTGCTGGCCGCTTCGCAGGCCGTGGCCGATCGCCTGGCCGGCCTGGATCCCCACGTCGTCTATCCGCCGGTCGACCCGGACCCCCCGGCGGTCGAGCCGCCGTGGCCCCCCGGGGACGGCCCGCTCATCGGCTACGTCGGTCGGATCGAGCCGCGCAAGGGCGCCCGCGACCTCGTGCAGGCGGCGCCGGCCATCCACGCCGGCGCCCCGGCGGCCCGCATCGTGCTCGTCGGCGACGACGACTTCGGCGTGGACTCCCGCTATCGCGACGCGGTGGTCGCGGCCGACGGGATCGAGCACTACGACTGGGTCGAGGGCGGCGCCGGGCTCATGCGCCACCTCGACGTGCTCGTGCTCCCGGCCCACCGGGAGCCCGCGGGAACCGTGCTGGCGGAGGCGATGGCGGTCGGCACGCCGGTCGTGGCGACGCGCGTGGACGGCCTGCCCGAGGTGGTCCAGGACGGCGTCACGGGTCTGCTGGTGGCGCCCGGCGACCCCGACGCGCTGGCCACGGCCGTGCTGCGAGTACTCGAGCGGCGCGGCGACATGGGGGCGGCGGCGACCCAGCGAGCGCGGCGCTTCCACACGCCGCGCTACGTCGATGCCGTCGAGCGGCTCATATCGGCCTGAGGCCCGTGGTCGTCGTTCACGCCGGCGCCTGCAACCCGTAGCGCACGCGGCCGGCCACGCGCCGCGCCTGGATCGCGCGGCGGCGCCGGCGCGCCGCGGGAAGGCGCCGCCAGGCGTCCCGGTAGGCGGGCAGGAGATGGCGCTCGCGCAGCAGCACGTGGCCGATCACGAGCACCTCGTAGCCGAGGACGAGTGGAAGGTCGCGGGCCAGCTCGCGGCCCTCGTTCTTGGCGATCATCAGGTAGCGATTACGGAACTGCATGCGGCGGGAGGCCTCGCTCATCTCCGCGCGCGTGGAGGGCGAGTACGAACGGACGTGGTGGGCCAGGGCCGCCGGTTCGTAGATGCACCGCCAGCCGAGCAGGTGTGCGCGCCAGGCGAGGTCGGCGTCGGAAGCCCAGCGCTCGAGGTCGACGTCGAACACCTCGCCGTCGATCGCCACGTCCTCGAGGGCGGCGCGCCGGTACACCGCGGCCGCGCCATCCGCCCCGAACACCTCCGCGCGGCGCGCGTACGCCGACGCCGGCGCCCCGTGGCCGACCAGGCCGTTCTTGCGGCGGTGGTCGACGACCATGCCGGCCGCGTCGAGCTCCTCGAGGCGGTCCTCGGGGCGCGGGTCCAGCGCGCGGACGAGCTTGGGG
>JAWVFS010000293.1:0-4530 GCA_033855795.1 Solirubrobacteraceae bacterium
GGGGTAATAGCCTGCGCCGCCGCATGCCGGAGCCACCACCGAATCCGCGCTCGCTGGACGGCATCACGACGTTCCTGGGCGTGCGCTGGGACGACGTCGAGACGGTGCGCACCACGATCCGCCCGGACCTGATCAACGCCGGCGGCCTGCTCTCCGGCGTGGTGGCCTATGCGCTCGTGGACTATTCGATGGGCTCGGCCCTCTGGGCCCAGACGACCGACGAGGAGGGAATCGCGACGATCAACATCGCGATCAACTACGTCCAGACCGCGACGGAGGGCGACATCGTCTGCCACTCGACGGTGGATCGCCGCAACCGCCGGATCGCCGTGCTGCGCAGCGAAGTCCGCCACGAGGACGGCCTCCTGCTCGCGACCGCCGTCGGCAGCTACTCGATCTTCCCGCGGCGCGACCGCGCGCGCCCCGGCCCGCCGGCGCGAGACCAGGCCTAGGCCGCTGGATCGTGCCAGCCGCCGATGCGCTCGACCAGGCGGTCGGCGTCGGGCGGGCCCCAGGTCCCGGGCTCGTACTCCTGGGCGGGCACGACGTCGCCGAGGATCGGGTTGACGACCTCCCACGCCGCCTCGAGCGTGTCCTCGCGGGCGAACAGCGACGCGTCCCCGGCGAGCGCGTCGCCGAGCAGGCGGTCATACGGCGCCATCGCGTCGGGATCGAGGTCGGAGACGGTCAGCTCGACGTCCTCCCCCACCATCTGCTCGCCCGGCGTCTTCGTCCGCGCCCCGACCGCGATCGCCACCTGGGGCTGGATCCGGAAGCGCACATAGTTCGCCCCCAGGTGCTCGGCCTCGCCGAACACGCGGGCGGGCGGGCGGCGGAACTCCACCAGCGCCTCGGCGGTGGTCACCGGGAGGCACTTCCCGGCGCGGATCACGAACGTCACGTCCTCCCAGCGCCACGAGTCGATGTGCAGTCGCACGGCGGCGTAGGTCTCGACCGTCGAGTCGCCGGCCACCCCGTCCACGTCGTGGTAGCCGCGGTACTGGCCGCGCACGATGTTGCGGGCGTCCAGCGGGCGCACGGCCCGCAGCGCCTTGGCCTTCTCGTCTCGCAGGGCATCCGAGTCGTGCCCCACCGGCGGCTCCATGGTCAGCACGGCGAGGATCTGGAGCATGTGGTTCTGGATCACGTCGCGGATCGCGCCCGTTTCGTCGTAGAAGCGCCCGCGATCGGCGACGCCGAAGTCCTCGGCCATCGTGATCTGCACCGCCGCGACGTAGTTGCGGTTCCACACGGGCTCGAGGAAGGTGTTCGCGAAGCGGAAGTAGGTGAGGTTCTCGACCGGCTCCTTGCCGAGGTAGTGGTCGATGCGGTAGATCCGCTCCTCGGGGAACACGACGTGCAGCGTGGCGTTCAGCTCGCGCGCGCTCTCGAGGTCGTGGCCGAACGGTTTCTCGATCACCACGCGCCCGTCCTCGGCCAGCCCGGCCGCGCCGAGCGCCTGGACCACGGTCCCGAACAGGGACGGCGGAATGGCGAGATAGTGCATCGGCGACTTCGCGTCGCCGAGCGCCTGAGCCAGCGCCTCGAAGGTCTTCGTGTCACGGTAGTCGCCGTCGACGTACTGGAAGGAATCCTCGATTCGCTTCCACGCGGCGTCCTCGATCGAGCCCCCGGAATCCTTGACCGCGCTCCGCGCGTAGTCCAGCGCCTTGTCGCGGTCCCATTTCGAGAAGGCGACGCCCACGATCGGCACCGTCAGAGCACCGCGCCCGGCCATCGCGTGCAGCGCCGGCCAGATCTGCTTGTGGGCCAGGTCGCCGGTGGCGCCGAACAGGACGAGGGCGTCGGCGGCGGTGCGATCGGGCATCGGCGCGCACCCTATCGCCACGGGCGCCGCCGGGAATAGGATCGGCCGACGGACACGAAAGGAGCAGAGCGATGCAGCTGGGAATGGTCGGACTCGGGCGGATGGGGGCCAACATGGTCCGCCGCCTCATGAAGGACGGACACGAGTGTGTGGTCTACGACGTCAACGCCGACGCCGTGAAGGAACTGGGCGGCGAGGGCGCGACGGAGTCGGAGTCCTGGGACGACTTCGTGGCCAAGCTGGACAAGCCGCGCAACGCGTGGCTGATGGTGCCGGCCGCGTTCGTCGACAGCACGGCCAAGGAGCTCTCCGACCGCATGGACGAGGGCGACACCCTGATCGACGGCGGCAACTCCTACTACCACGACGACATCCGCCGCGCCGGCGAGCTGCGGCCGAAGGGGATCCACTACATCGACGTCGGCGTCAGCGGCGGCGTGTGGGGTCTGGAGCGCGGCTACTGCCAGATGATCGGCGGCGAGGACGAGGCCGTGGAGCGCCTGGACCCGATCTTCAAGTCCCTTGCCCCCGGGATCGGCGACATCGACCGCACCGAGGGCCGCAGCGGCGATCCCTCACCGTCGGAGATGGGCTATTTGCACTGCGGGCCCAACGGCGCCGGGCACTTCGTGAAGATGGTCCACAACGGGATCGAGTACGGGATCATGGCCGCCTACGGCGAGGGCCTGAACATCATCAAGCACGCCAACGTCGGCAGCGAGAAGCAGGAGGACGACGCCGAGACCACCCCGCTGCGCCAGCCCGAGCTCTACCAGTACGACATCGACACCGCCGAGGTCTCCGAGGTGTGGCGGCGCGGATCGGTCATAGCCTCGTGGTTGCTCGATCTGACCGCGATCGCGCTCAAGCGCGACCCGGAGCTGTCGAACTTCACGGGCAGGGTGTCGGACTCGGGCGAGGGGCGCTGGACGGCCATCGCCGCGATCGACGAGGGCGTGCCCGCCTACGTCCTCACCAACTCGCTGTTCGAGCGCTTCGAGTCGCGCAACGAGGGCGACTACGCCGGCAAGATCATGTCCGCGATGCGCATGGAGTTCGGCGGGCACCACGAGAAGCCCGGCGAGTAGACGTGCGTTCAGCATGCTGGGCGCGCGGGTAGACCCGGTGACGTGCCCCTGACGGCCGAGCCCCTGACCGACGAGGCGACCGGGACCTTCCGGATCGGCGATGGGCCCACCGTGCGCCGCCTCGGGTTCGGCGGCATGCGCCTGACCGGCTCCGGCATCTGGGGCGAGCCCGACGACCCCGATGAGTGCCGCAGGGTGCTGCGCCGCGCCGTCGAGCTCGGCCTCAACCTCATCGATACGGCCGACTCGTACGGGCCCGAGGTGTCCGAGCGCCTCATCGCCGAGGCGCTGCACCCCTATCCAGAGGACCTCGTGATCGCGACCAAGGGCGGCCTCACCCGGACGGGTCCCGGCGAATGGCCGCGCAATGGCCGGCCGGAGCATCTGCGCGAGGCGTGCGAGGGAAGCCTGCAGCGGCTGAAGCTCGACCGCATCGACCTCTACCAGCTGCACGCCCCGGATGAGAACGTGCCCTACGAGGAGTCGCTCGGCGCGCTGATCGAGCTGCGCGAGGAGGGCAAGATCGCCCACATCGGCATCTCCAACGTCAGCGTCGAACTGCTCGAGCAGGCGCTGGCGATGACCGAGGTGGTCACGGTCCAGAACCGCTACAACCTCGCCGATCGCGCCTCCGAGGACGTGCTCGACGCGTGCACCGAGCGCGGCATCGGGTTCATTCCCTGGTTCCCGCTCGCCACCGGGCAGCTGGCGCAGCCCGGCGGCCCGCTCGACGAGGTGGCGCGGGCGCACGACGCCAGCCCGGGCCAGATCGCGCTGGCCTGGCTGCTCGGGCGCTCCCCGATCATGCTGCCGATCCCCGGCACGTCGAAGGTCTCGCACCTCGAGGAGAACATCGCCGCCGCCCAGGTGCGCCTCGACGACGACGAGATCCGCACGCTCGCAGACGCCGTCGGCTAGCCCGTCCGAGCGCTCGACGCGGACCATGCTTAACCCGCGACTCGAGGACTGACGAGCTCGAGTCGCGAGCTATGCATGCTGGCGATGCAGAGCTCGCGACGGCCGGGGTTAGGTCACGCGATTGCCGAATTATGCATGCGGTCGATGCCACCCCTCGATGACCGTCGTTCGGCCGCGAGCGCGCTCAGGCCGCGGCCTCGGCCTGCGCCCGCGGAGCGCTGAGCCACTGGAAGGCGAACAGCGCGGCGGAGACCGCGAGCGCTCCGATCGCCGTCCACTGCAGTAGCTCCTGGTTGGCCTCGCCCGCGGTCGCGCCGCCCGCCTCCAGTACCTCGAGCAGCGTCGCCGCGGTCGCGACGCACAGGCCGGCGACCGCCACGACGATCGTCAGCGTCACGCCCGACGCCTCGCCGGCCCGCTCGGGCTTGACCACGGACTGGGTGGCCACGGAAACGAACGACCAGCCGAAGCCGAGGCCGGCGCCGAAGAGCGCGAAGGCGGGCACGAAGAGGGCCCATGCGTGGGCGCCGGAGAGGATCAGGAGGCCCACCGACCCGGCGCCGATCGCGGTCGCCATCACCCCGATCGGCCGGAACCGCGGGCCGATGCGCCCGGACAGCGGGCCCATGCCGGCGAGCGTCAGCGACGGAGCCAGGAACACCAGCCCGGCCTCGATCGGGCTGAGGCCCCGGACCT
>JAWVFS010000294.1:0-9788 GCA_033855795.1 Solirubrobacteraceae bacterium
GGCGTGAGCAGGTGCGGGATCGAGTCGTAGTGGTTGAGCTCGACCTGCTTGGGGTCCACGAGCACGAGGCGGACCTCGTGCGGCGTCGCGCGCAGCAGGATCGAGGCCAGCATCGCGTTGATCGCCCCGGACTTCCCCGCGCCGGTGGTGCCCGCCACGAGCAGGTGGGGCATCCGGGCCAGGTCCGCGCCGATGGCCTTGCCCGAGACGTCCTTGCCGAGCCAGACCGAGAGCGGCGACCACTCGGCCGGAGGATCCTGGAAGACGTCGCCGAGGTGGACGATCCGCCGCCGGTGGTTGGGCACCTCCACGCCGACCGCCTGCTTGCCGGGGATCGGGGCGAGGATGCGGATCTCGGTGGCCGCGAGCGCGTACGCGAGGTCGTCCTTGAGCTGCGCCACCTTGGCCACCTTCGTCCCGGGGGCGAGCCGCAGCTCGTAGCGCGTGATGTGCGGCCCGGTGACGGTGCCGACGACCTTCGCGTCGACCCCGAAGTGCCCGAGCGCCTCGAGCAGGGTCGCCGCGGTCTTCTCCTGCCCGGTGGTGTCGGGCTTGGCGGCCGCCGCGGTGGAGCGCTTGAGCAGCTTGGATTGCGGCACGCGCCAGTTGAAGCCGGGATCGTCGGTGATGGTGCCCTGGGGCGGCGTGGCCGCGGCCGGCTCGGGCGCGTCGTCGCGCCGCGTCACGCCCGGCTCGTCGGCCGGCTCGTCCTCGACGGCCTCGGCGTCGTCCGGCTCGAGCTCCGGGTCGGGCTCCTCCTTCAGGCGCTCCTCGGCCGTGGGCGCGTCCTCCGGCGGGCCGCCCTCGGTGCGGCCGAACAGCTCGGGGAAGCGCGTGGCCGCGTCGAGCGGCGGCGCCTCGACGTGCGTGGCCTTGACCACGAGCTCGCGGTCCCCGGGCTCGGGCGGCGCCAGCGGCTCGCCCGTGGCGGCGACGGCGTGCGCGCCTCCGCGGCGGTGCAGGGCAGCGCTGAGTTCGGTGGTCGAGTCCCGCAGGGCACGGCCGGTGCCGAGGAGGCCGGTGCGCAGCGCGTGCACGACGCCGGCGATCGTGGCGCCGGTCAACAGCAGCAGCGCCGCGGCGAAGAGGAACAGGGCGATCACGTGGGCGCCCAGGCTCTGGACCGCGGGGGCGGCGGCGGAGTAGAGCGCCTCGCCCACGACCCCGCCGCGCGGCTGGATGAAGACGCGGCTCCACTCGTCCGCCCGCGCGCCGCCCGGGCCCAGCCCGAAGGTCCCGGCGGTCAGCGCCAGCGTGAGCGCCGCGAACAGGCACAGCGCGCCCGCCGCAAACGGCCGGCTGTTGGGCAGGAACGGCCGCAGCACGACGATGGCTCCCCCGGCCACCAGGGCGGCGGGCACGACGTAGGCGGTCACCCCGACGAGGTAGCGGAGGCCATCCGCGAGCGCGCCGCCGACCCGGCCCCCGTTCCAGTCGCCGTAGAAGACGAACGCCAGGAATACGCCCAGGGCCACCAGCGCGAGTCCGAAGAGGTCCAGCTGGCGCTGGTCGAACACGGGCAGGCGCAGCCACAGCCCGGCGCCGTAGCGCCGCGGGGGGCGGCGCTGGGCGGCCCGCTTCGCCGGCTTTCGGGCAGTATTCGACCCGGTCTTCTTGCGCGCGGCCATCGCGGCTACATCCCTTCGACAGGCACGCCGGCGACCCTGCGCGTAAAGCCGCACTAAAACTCCCTGCCGGCCGCGACGATTCGTCCTACCATCGGAGGCACATGAACGACTTCGCGCGGCCCCCACGCGTGCTCGTCGTCGAGGACGACGACGAGATCGCGCTCGCTCTCCAGCGTTCCCTGCGCATGGAGGGCTATGACGTGCGCCTCGCCGAGGACGGTGTCGACGCCCTCGACCAGGCGCACGCCTTCCTGCCCGACGTGGTGCTGCTCGACCTCGGGCTGCCGAAGCTCGACGGGATCGAGGTGGCCAAGGAGCTGCGCAAGCGCGAGGACGACGTCGGCATCCTCATGCTGACCGCGCGCGACGGGCTCGAGGAACGGGTCGCCGGGCTGGACACCGGCGCGGACGACTACCTGGTCAAGCCGTTCGAGCGCCAGGAGCTCCTGGCGCGGATGCGGGCGCTCCTGCGCCGCCGTCCACCGCGCGGGTCGGCGCCGCTCGTCATGGGCGATCTGCGGCTCAACCCCGACACCCACGAGGTCGCGCGCGCAGACCGTGCGATCGATTTGACTCAGCGCGAGTTCGAGCTGCTGGAGTACCTCATGCGCAACGAGCGCATCGTCGTCTCGCGCCAGCGACTGCTCGACGAGGTGTGGGGTTACGACCCCTTCTCGATCACCAACACGATCGAGGTGTTCGTTTCGAACCTGAGAAGGAAGCTCGAAGCCGATGGCGAGCCTCGGCTCCTCCATACGATCCGCGGCGCGGGCTACGTCCTCCGCGTATAGGCGCCTGCCGATCCGCTGGCGGCTCGCCGGCGGTTCCGCGGTCCTGACGCTGGTGATCCTCATGGGCTTCGCCGCGGTCGTCGGCGTCGCCACCACGCGGCGCATCCGCACCGACTTCAACAGCCAGGTGCGCTCGGCGGCCGACGACCTCGCCGGCCGCATCGTGGTGCGGCCCGGACGCAACCCGCAGTGCGTCGGGCCCAACCTCGACGTCTACGGCGGCGCCGAGAACGCGAAGATCCGCGTGGTCACGCTGTCCGGCGACACGATCTGCCAGAGCAAGGGGGCGCCGGACCTCGGCTTCCCGCGGTCGAACACCGGCGTGGACGCCAACGGCTACCGCGTGTTCTCCCGCCCCATCGAGATCCCCCTGTTCGGGCAGGCGGTGCTGCAGTTCGCCCGCCCGCTGTCGGACGTCAATCGCACGATCGACAAGGTGCGGCTGTTCCTGATCTTCGGCGTGCTGGCCGGCGCCGCGCTCGCACTGCTCGCCGGCCTGGCGATGTCACGGCGGGCGATGGCCCCGATCGCCGAGCTGACGGGGGCGGCCCGCGAGGTCGAGCGCACGGGCGACCCGGGAGGGCGCCGCCTCCCCCACCCCGAAGCCGACGACGAGGTCGCCGAGCTGGCCCGGACGCTCGAGGACATGCTCGAGGCGCTCGACGCCTCGCGTGCCGAGACCGAGGGCATGCTCGCGCGCCAGCGCTCGTTCGTGGCCGACGCCTCGCACGAGCTGCGCACGCCGCTGACCAGCGTGCTGGCGAACCTCGAGCTGCTCGCCGACGAGCTCGCGGGCGAGCAGGGTGAAGCGGCGCGCGCCGCGCTGCGTTCCTCGCAGCGCATGCGCCGCCTGGTGGCCGACCTGCTGCTGCTGGCGCGCGCCGACGCCGGGCGCGTGCGGCCCCATCACCCGACCGACGTGGCCGCGGTGGTGGCCGAGGCGGCTGCCGAGCTCGAGCCGGTCTCCGACGGACACGAGCTGACCGTGGACGCCGAGCCCGCCGTGGTGGACGGCGTTCGCGACGAGCTGCACCGCCTCGCGGTCAACCTGATCGAGAACGCGCTCCGGCACACCCCGCCGGGCACCCGCGTGCGCGCCGAGGTCGGCGAACACGACGGCGAGGTCACCCTGGCCGTCGAGGACGATGGGCCCGGCGTGCCCGAGCCCCTGGCGCCGCGGATCTTCGAGCGCTTCGTGCGCGGCGGCGGGGATCGCGCGGGCTCCTCGGGCCTCGGGCTGGCGATCGTGCGTGCCGTGGCCGAGTCCCACGGCGGGACGGTGGGGCTGGAGCGCCCGGCCTCGGGGCGCGGCGCGCGCTTCGTCGTGCGCATGCCCGCCGCCGAGCCGACCGGCCGCGAGCTGACGCCGACGCCGGCGTGACCCGCCTCAGGGCACGCGGATGGCGGGCCGGGGCCCGCGCGCCAGCCATCCACGCGCGCCGCCGGCGAGCGCCCGCGCGAGCACCAGGTGAATGCGCCTGCCGCCGGCAACGCCGGTGACCACGCCCGCGCGGCTCACCAGGAGGTGGGCGCGCGACGCCGCCGGGCCGGCCACCGACAGGTGCGCCGGGCCGTCGCGTTCGACGGCGTTGACGCGCACGCCGGGCACCAGGACGAGGTTGTGCAGGGTCAGCGAGCGCGACGTCGCGGCGATGTAACCCCCGCGCAGCCCTCCCGCGCGGCCGGAGTCGGGAGCGTGCAGCTCTCCGTCCTGGAGGGTGAGCAGGGCGGCGCGCACCGTGCGGCCCGGCCTGCCGGGCAGTCCGACGAGCGGGTCGACCTGTCCGAGACGCGTGGGCGGCACGTCGGTGGGGTCGACCGGGCGCCGCGCACCGACGCAGTCGCGCGGGCGCCGCGCGCCGAAGAACACGTCCATCGCGCGTAGCGCGCAGCCCGAGAGGTCGTTGAACAGGACCGCGTGACCGACGTGCGCCACGGGGACCAACCGGGAGTGCGGCAGCTGGCCCGCGAGCGTGCGGGCGTCCTCGAGCGGGGTGCGCACGTCGTCGCGGCCGGAGAGGATCAGCGCCGGGACGTCGGGAAGCGGGCCGGGAGCGAGCGCCGGGGCGGCGGCGGCATTGGGCCAGCGCAGGCACAGGCCGGTGCCGCCCTTCAGCTCCGCCGCCGCGCCGAAGGGGTCGAACGTCGAGCTCGGGAACCCCGCGAGGGTCGCCCGGGCGGCGGCGAGCCGGTCGGGAATCGGTGTCGAGCGGTCCCAGAGCTGCTGGGTCTCCTCGCAGATCGTCGCCGCGAACAGGGCGTCGCTCTGCTCGGCCGGCTTGGCGGCCTCCACCGTGGCCGACTGCAGCAGAGCACGCGCGAGCGGTGCGCGGTCGCCGTTCAGCGCCGCCCGGACCGCCGCCGGCATGTCGGCGCGCAGGACGGGGTCGAAGTCGCCGGACACGGCGATCTGCGCCAGCGCCGAGGCGTCAAGGAGCATCCTCCGGCGCCGGCCGCGCCCGTCGAACGCGATGCCCGAGCGCGGAGCGGCGTCGAAGCGCGCCGACAGCCGGCGAATGTCGGCCAGCGGGTCCAGGCCCAACCGCGCGCACGCCCCGCCCGCACAGAGGACGCCCAGGACTCGCGGCAGCGCCGCGAGCGTGCTGCGCCCCAGGGGGTCGCCGGCGTTCGGCAGCACCACCGAGTCGAGGATCAGGCCCTCCACCTGAGCCGGATAGCGCTTGGCGTAGGCCTCGGCAACCTTGGCGCCGTAGGACGTCCCGTACAGCGTCAGGCGCGGCGCACCGAGCGCCTGGCGCACGGCCTCGACGTCGTCGACCGAGTCGATCGTGGCGTAGCGTGCACGCGCCGGGCCGAGCGCGTTCGCGCACGCCTCCCCGGCGGCGGCCACCTCGGCGGGCGAAGCGTCGGGGCGCGTGTCGAGACGCTCCAGGCCGGAGCACCGGAGCAGGCCGGACTTGCCCGTCCCGCGCTGGTCGAGCACGATCAGGTCACGGGTCCGCAGCGCCGGTCCGAGGACCGTCACGAAGTCGGCGGTCAGCGGCGTGCCGGCCTGGCCCGGCCCGCCGGCCAGCGCCAGCACCGTGCCGCGGGCGGCGCCGACCGTCGGCGGGCGGCGCTCGACGAACAGGCTGACCGTGCCGGGGACGGCCCCGGTGCGGTCCAGCGGCACCGCGAGGCGGGCGCAGCGGAAGGGCGAGCCGGCGGCGCAGCGGGTGAACGTGAGCGCTCCGGCCGGGGTCACGGCGACGGCCAGCGCCGCGGCGGTGGACAGCGCGGCCACGGCTGCGATCCGTCGCACGCCGCTGAGCTGTGTCACACCTCGACCACCACGGGCAGCACCATGGGCCGGCGGCGCAGGCGCTCGTACACCCACGCCGCGAGGTCGTCGTGGAGCACCTCCTGGAGCAGATCGATCTCCTTGATCTCCTCGCTCGCGGCGCGGTCCAGCGCGGCTTCGACCGCGTCGCGGATCTCGTTGACCAGACCGTCGCCCTCCTCGACGAACGGGACGCCGCGGAAGATGACCTCGGGGTCGGCGACCGACCGGCCGTCCTGCTCGGACACGGTCGCGACGACGATGAAGATCCCGTCGGCCGAGAGCATGCGCCGGTCGCGCAGCGCGACGTCGGAGGGGTCGCCGATGTCCACGCCGTCGACGAAGATCATTCCGGACTGCTCGCGCGAGCCGAAGCGAGCGCCGCGCTCGTCGAGCTCGAGCGGCAGCCCGTTCTCGCCCTTGAAGATGTCGTCGGGCGGGATCCCGACCGCCTCCGCCAGGTCCGCGTGCAGCTGGAGGCGCTTGTAATCCCCGTGGAACGGAAAGACGTGGCGCGGTTTGGTCAGGTTGAGCATGAGCTTGATCTCCTCGGCGTAGCCGTGCCCGGAGGCGTGGACCGGGGCGTCGCCGGTCGTGATCACGTCGCAGCCGATGTGGTACAGACGGTCGATCGTGTCGTTGACGGCCCGCTCGTTGCCGGGGACGGGCGTGGCCGAGAAGACCACGGTGTCCCCATCGTGGAGCTCGACCTGCGGGTGGTCCCGGTGGGCCATGCGCCGCAGCGCCGACAGCGGCTCGCCCTGCGATCCCGTGGAGACGATCACCAGCTTGTGGTCCGGGAAGTCGTCGACCTCGCGCACCGGCACGAACTGGCCCTCCTCGACCTGGATGTGGCCGAGCGAGCGGCCGATGTTCACGTTCTTGCGCATGGAGCGCCCAACCAGCGCGACCTTCCGCCCGAGCGCGGCGGCGGCGTCGCACACCTGCTGCACGCGGTGGATGTTCGAGGCGAAGCTCGTCACCACGATGCGCCCCTCGCAGCGTGCGAACACCTCCTCGAGGTGCGGCCCCACTCCCGACTCCGACGGGGAGAAGCCCGCCCGGTCGGCGTTGGTCGAGTCGCCGCACAGAAGCAGCAGGCCGTCGCGCCCCAGCTCGGCGAGCCGTGACACGTCGGCGGGCTCGCCGTCCACCGGCGTCTGATCGAACTTGTAGTCCCCGGTGACGAGAATCGTGCCCAACTCCGTCGTGAGCGCGACGGCACAGGAGTCGGGGATCGAGTGGGTCATGTGGATCAGCTCGACACCGAAGGGCCCGAGTTCGACGGTCTCCCCGGTCTCCAGCTTCTCCAGCGGTGTGTCGGTCAGCTTGTGCTCGTCGAGCTTGGAGCGCGCCATCGCCATGGTCAGCGCGCCGCCGTGCACGACCGGGACGCTGTCCTGACCCAGTTCCCGCAGGACCCATGGCAGCGCGCCCAGGTGGTCCTCGTGGCCGTGCGTGACGACGATGCCCTCGATGTCGTCCTTGCGGTCGCGCAGGTAGGCGAAGTCGGGCAGGACGAGGTCGATACCGAGCATGTCGGCGCTGGGGAAGCGCAGGCCGACGTCGATCACGACGATGCGTCCGTCGCACTCCACGACCGTCATGTTCTTGCCGATCTCTCCCAGACCGCCGAGCGGGAGGACGCGCACGGCGGACGCGGTCACGTGGTCGTGGCGGCGAGGAGCCCGTGACGGTCGAGCACGGCGCGGATCGCCGCGACCTCCTCTTCGGACGCCTCGACGAGCGGGAGCCGCAGGCCCCCGACCTCGTGGCCCAGGAGGTTGAGCGCCGCCTTCACGGGGATCGGGTTCGTGGTGACCGACAGTGCGTCGTAGATGTCGGAGAGGCCCGCATCGATCTCGCGCCGGCGCTCGGGCTCGTCCACCATCCGGCGCATCTCGTCGCCCACCACCTGGCCGCCGACCAGGACGCCTCCGGCGCCGCCGAGCTCGAGCACGTCGCAGAGCATGTCGTCGTTGCCGGCATAGATCGCCAGCCCGTCGACCAGCGCGAGATTGTCCGGGTTGGCCTGCTTGACCCCATCGATGTGCTCGATCTGGGCGAGCTCCGCGAGCAGGTCGTTGGGCATGTCCACGGCCGTGCGCTGCGGGATGTTGTAGAGGAGCACGGGGCGGTCGGTGGCGCGCGCGATCTCCTCGAAGTGGCGCACGATCCCGCGCCGGTTGGGCTTGTTGTAGTAGGGCGTGACCGAGAGGGTGGCATCGGCGCCCAGCTCGGTCGCGCGCTCGGTGAGGTGGACGGCGTGGCGCGTCTCGTTGGAGCCCGTGCCCGCGACCACCGTGGCGCGATCCCCGATCTCCTGCACCGCGAGCTCGATCACCCGCAGCTGCTCCTCGTCGGTCAGGGTGGGCGCCTCGCCGGTTGTGGCGGCCGCCACAACCCCGTCCGAGCCGTGGTCGACGACGTGGTTGAGCAGGCGCACGAAGGCGTCCTCGTCGACGCGCAGGTGCTCGTCGAACGGCGTGACGATGGCGGTCAGGATGGACCCCAGCTCAGGCATGGCCGGCGATTATCTCAGGGTTGACTACCCGGCGAGGGGATCGCCGCTCGTCATGGCCGGCGGGTCGTTGTGGTCCTTCTCCTCGCTGTCCTTCGGAGGAGTTGCCGGGGCCGCCGGCGGTGGGCCGGGAGCGGGCTTGGGCTCCTCGGCCACCGGCTGGGGCGGCATCTCCGCGGTCGGCTGGTCCGGCTGCGCGACCGGCGCGGGCGCCGGCGGAGCCGCGGGCGCCGGCGGAGCCGCGGGGGCCGGCTCGGCCGAGGGCGGCGCCGCGGCGCCCGCGGGGGGCGCCTCCGGCTGGATCGGACGCCCGTGCTTGTCGTATTCGACCGCGGGACCCTGGCCTGCCTGCCCGGTGCCCTGCTGCTGGGACTCGTTGAACTTCTTCTGCGCCTCGTCGATCTTCTGCTGGGCCTGCTCGGCCATCTGCTTGGCCTTGTCCATGAATCCCATGCGCTGCTCTCCTCGTTCCGGTGGGGTCGCGCCCAGTCAAGCAGCTTGGCCGGAGGCCCGCAAGCCGGCCGTCCGGGGGCGCTGGACGCAGTTTCTAGGCCGCGTCGTCGGGCGGCTCGCCGGCCGGCTGCTCGTCGCGCGCGGCCGCCGGCGGGCGCCCGCCCCAGGAGAGGACGGAGAGCGGCGAGAGCACGCCGCGCTTGGTGTGCTCGGGCGCCGGGACCGACTCGAGCTTGACCTTCTCGTCGGAGGCCACGACGTGCGTCACGCGGACCCCGGTGAACCGGGCGATGCGGTGCGGCAGGTCCATCAGCATCCATTTGGACGCCTGCCCGGGCAGCGTGGACACGATCACCTCGTCGAAGCTGCGCGGGTCCCACACGTTGTGGACGGCATCGACCGGGTCGGGCGGGCCGAGACCCCCGTCGATCTCCAGCCCGGCGTCGCGCAGGCGACCGAGCGCGGCCGCCAGCTTGCCCTCCGCCGCCGCCCGCGCGTCAGGGCCTGCCGCCGTCGGGGGCACCACCAGCGTGTACGCCACCGGCCCCTGCTCGGCGCGCGCGAGCAGCGCCGCGCTGAGCTCGTCGGAATCGGCCGTGCGGTTCGCGACGACGAGGATGGAGTGCTTGAACGCCACCGCCCGTCTACGGTAGCGCCGCGACCGGCGCCGGGCAACGCCTGGGCGGCCGCGCCGTTTACAGCAGGTGCTCGAGGCCCACCACAGGCGACTCGGACAGTGCCCCCACCCTCCGCACCGCCAGCAGCACACCGGGCATGAACGACTCCCGGTCGACCGAGTCGTGGCGGATCGTCAGCGTCTGGCCGACGTCGCCGAGGATGACCGCCTGGTGTGCCACGAGGCCCGGCAGGCGGACCGAGTGGATCGGAACCTCACCCTCCATCAGCTCGGCCGTGCGCGCGGCCGTCCCGCTGGGCGCATCGACCTTGCGATCGTGGTGCAGCTCGACGATCTCGGCCTTGGCCATGTGCCTGGACGCCTCGGCGGCAAAGCGCATCATCAGCACGGCGCCGATCGCGAAGTTGGGCGCCACGAACACGTTGGCGCCGCTCAGCCCGCGCAGCTCGTCGAGGTCGAAGCCGGTTGTGCCGACGAC
>JAWVFS010000295.1:0-8434 GCA_033855795.1 Solirubrobacteraceae bacterium
GAGCTCGAACGGGCCGGCTTCGGCCGCGGGCAGGGCGCTCGCCGCCTCGCGCGCCTGCCAGTTCACGCCGCGGCCGCCGATCTCGTCGCGCGTCACGCCGGCGTAGAACGGGACGGCCTCGGCGAGCTGCGCGGTGGCCTCGGCGCCAGTGAGGACGCCCAGCGGGCTCCCGACGCGCTCGGCCAGCTCGGCCAGCACGCGCCAGCCGGCGCGCACCTTGCCGGGATGGCCGATGGCCGGGCGCAGGCGCTGGAGGCGGCCATCCGGATGCGTCAGCGTGCCCTCTTTCTCCGCGTAGGACTCGGCCGGGAACACGATGTCGGCGTGCTCGCGCACGGTGTCGGTCATGAGCGACGCGTGCGCGATCACCGTGGTGGCGTGGCCCAGCGCGCGCTCCCACAGCGGACGGTCCGGATGAGTGTCCAGTGGGTCGGCGTGCAGCAGGTGGAGCGTGGTGAGCTCGCCGTCGGCGAGCGCCGCGGCGATCTGCTCGGCGCCACGGCCCTCCGCCGGGGGGTCGGCATAGCCGGGCGCGGCGTTGGGCAGCACGCCGGCCTCGCGCAGCCCGCGGCCGTTGGCGCCGTCGGGCAGCTCGAGCAGGCCGCCGCCCGGCGTCTCGCCGATGTTCAGGCGTCCGGCGACGTTGAGCAGGGCGCGGATCGCGTGCGCCGCGCGCGGTCCGGTGGCAAGGCGCTCGCCCCACACGATGGCGACCTCGCCGCCGGCGCTCGACAGCAGGGTGGCGAGCGCACGGACCTCTTCGGCGGCCACTCCGGCGGCGGCGGCCAGGTCGTCCACGTCGCCGCCCGATCCCAGCACCGCGTCGAGCGCGCCGAGCAGCGCCTCGCCGGCCCCGGGCGCGATGCGCAACCAGCGCCCGGCGTTGGGGTCCAAGGAGCTGGGGCGACTCGTGACCACCGCCAGCCGCAGCCCGTTGCGGCGCACGCCCTTGCGCAGGCGCAGGTCGAGCACGGGCGCGTCGTCCACCGGCTCGCAATCGAGCAGCAGCACCGCCTTGGCCCATTCGAGGTCCGGCACGGTGGCCTGCAGCTCGGGCCGAGCCAGCGCGCGGTAGAGCTCCACGGGCACGACGCCGGCGGCGCGGCTGTCCACGTCGGGGGAGTCGAGGCCCTCGCGCAGCAGTCGCGCGAGCAGCAGGCCCTCCTCGTTGGTGGTCTCCCCGCCGGCCAGCGCCGCGGCCCGGCCCTTCGCCTTGGCGAGCGCCGCGGCGGCGGTCGTCATCGCGCGCTCCCAGCTCGCGGGTCGCAGCATGCCTCCGTCGCGCACCATCGGTTCGGTGATGCGCTCGTCGACGTGGATGGACTGGTAGGCGAAACGGCCCTTGTCGCAGAGCCAGCCGTCGTCGACGCCTTCGTGGTCGCGCGCGAGCACGCGCAGCACGCGCTCGTCGCGCACCGTGAATTCGACGTTGCACTGCGCCGGGCAGAGCGTGCAGACGGAGCCCGAGCCCTCGATGTCCCACGGCCGGGCGCGAAAGCGGTAGGCGCGCGAGGTGAGCGCGCCCACCGGGCACAGCTCGACGATGTTGCCGCTGAAGGGCGCGACGTAGGGGTGGCCGTGGAAGGTGCCGACGAAGGAGTTGGCCCCGCGCTCCTCCAGCACCAGCTGGTAGTCCTCGGAGATCTCCTGCGAGAAGCGCACGCAGCGATAGCAGAGGATGCAGCGCTCGCGGTCGATGGCGATCAGCGGCGAGAGCTCCAGCGGCTTGCGGAAGTGGCGCTTGGGCTCGACGAAGCGCGACACTCCCGGCCCCCAGCCGTAGGAGATGTCCTGCAGCGGGCATTCGCCGCCCTTGTCGCACACGGGGCAGTCCAGCGGGTGGTTGATGAGCAGGAACTCGACGACCGCCTCCTGCGCGTCGCGCACGCGCGCCGTCTGGGTGTTGACCACCATCCCGTCCTTCACGGCGGTCGAGCACGCGGTCTGCAGCTTGGGGATGCCCTCGATCTCCACGAGGCACATGCGGCAGGCGCCGACCGGCTGACCGAGCTTGGGCTCGTAGCAGAACACCGGGATCTCGACGTCGCCGAATTTGGCGCCGTCGACGAGCATCGCGTTCTCGGGGGCCTGGACTTCGCGCCCGTCGATGGTCAGCGTGACCAGCTTGGGCTCGGGCCGCGGCATCTAGTGGTTCCTCTGGTGAGTCCGAGGCCGTCCAAGCGGGTGGGGACTTGCCGGAGGGGCCACTGTTACGCCGCCGCCTCGATCGCGGCGCGGTCGGCCGCATCGCGGGCCGACTCCATGTGCGCCTCGAACTCCTCGCGGAACTTGGCGATCATCGAGCCGATCGGCATCGCCATCGAGTCGCCCAGCACGCACAGGCAGTGGCCGATGATCCGCTCCTGGACCGAGGCCATGATGTCGAGGTCCATCGGCGTGGCCTCGCCGCGCTGAATGCGCTCGAGCATCTTCACGGTCCAGTTCGTCCCCTCGCGGCACGGCGTGCACTTGCCGCAGGACTCGTGGCGGTAGAACTTCGCCACCTTCAACGCGACGTCCAGCACGTCGTTGGAGTCGTCGACGATGATGATCGAGCCCGAGCCCAGCATCGACCCGGCCTTGGCCATCGAGTCGAAGTCGTAGGGAAGGTCGAGGTCGTCCGCGGTCAGGACAGGCGACGACGAGCCGCCGGGAAACCAGAACTTGATCTCGCGACCTGCCGGCGGCCCGCCTGCCAGGCCGCAGATCAGCTCGCGCGAGCTGATGCCCAGCTCGACCTCGTAGTTGCCCGGGCGCTGGACGTTGCCCGAGACCGACACGACCTTCGTGCCCGTCGAGTTCGGCACCCCGAGCTTGACGTAGTCGGCGGCGCCCATCGCGATGATGTGCGGGACGTTGGACAGCGTCTCGACGTTGTTGATCAGGGTCGGCCCCTGGTACAGGCCCTGGTTGGCGGGAAACGGCGGCTTCAGCCGGGGGTTGCCGCGCTTGCCCTCGAGCGCGTCGAGCAGGGCGGTCTCCTCGCCGCAGATGTAGGCGCCGGCGCCGCGGTGCACCCACAGGATCAGGTTGTGGTCGGAGTTGAGCACCCGCTCGCCGAGGTAACCGGCCTCCTTGGCCTCCTCGACCGCGCGCTCGAGGATGTCGGCGACCTCGGCGTATTCGCCGCGTACGAAGATGAACGCGCGCGTCGCCGCCGCCGCGTAGGCCGCGATGATGAGGCCCTCGATCAGCTGGTGCGGGTTCTTCTGCATCAGCTCCCGGTCCTTGAAGGCCCCCGGCTCGGACTCGTCGGCGTTGCAGACCAGGTACTTGTCCATGTCGCCCTTGGGGAGGAAGGAGGCCTTCTTGCCCATCGAGAAACCGGCGCCGCCGCGACCGCGCAGCTCGGACTCGATCAGCTCGTTGAGCACCTCGTCGCGACTCATCCGCAGGGCCTTCGGCAGCGTCTCGTAGCCGCCGCGGCGACGGTAGCCGTCGAGCGTGGCCAGCCCGGGCTCGTCGATCCCCTCGAACAGGAGGTCCGAGCTCACTTGAGTCCCGCCTCCCGCGCGAGGGTGTCGGCGGCTTTGCGGCGGGCGACCTGCCGCTCGGGGAGGACCTCCTCACCGGCGCGGCACTGCCCGACGATCCGGACGCAGTCGGCCGGCGCCAGCGGCCCGACGTAGGTGCCGTCGACGGAGGCCATCGGCGCGATGTCGCACGCGCCGAGGCACTCGAACGCGCGCACGTCGAAGGTCTCGTCGTCGCCGGCCGCCTCGCGCATCGCGTCGTACAGCGCGTCGGCTCCGTTGAGCGAGCAGGAGATGTTCGTGCACACGTAGATCGCGTGCGTCCCGGGCGGCGCCGGCTCGACTCGCAGCATGTCGTAGAAGGTGGCCACCGCTGCGAGGTAGCCGGGGGTCACGCGCATCACGCAGGCGACCTGCTCGAGCGCCTCGGGCGAGCACCAGCCGTGCCGGTGCTGTGCGGCGGTCAGCGCCGGCAGCGCGGCCGAGTGGCGGTCGGGGTAGCGCGCCATGTAGCCCTCGATCTCCTCCCGCAGGTCGTCGGGCACGTCGGTCGTGGCGGGATCGGGCACCTCGGCGGGGTCGAGCTCGAGGTCGACGGGCTCGTCCCAGCCGGGCACCCGCGAGCCGTGGGAGAACCGGGCGATCTCCGTCATCGATCGACCCCGCCGATGATCGGGTCGAGCATGCCCAGCGAAGCGATCAGGTCGGCGATGTAGCCGTCGCGCGCCATCTCGGCCAGGGCGGGCATCATGATGAACGAGGGCTCGCGCATGTGCACGCGCGCCGGCTTGGCCGACCCGTCCGCGCGAACGAAGCAGCCGAGCTCGCCGCGCGGGCCCTCGATCGGGTAGTAGATCTCGCCCGGTGGGACGCGGAAGCCCTCCGTCACGAGCTTGAAGTGGTGGATGAGCGCCTCCATCGACGTCGCCAGCTCGTGCCGCGGCGGCAGCGCCACCTTCCTGTCGCCGGTGATGTAGGGGCCCTCGGGGAGGCCGTCGAGCGCCTGGTCGATGATCCGCACCGACTCGACCATCTCGGCCAGCCGCACGCGATACCGGTCGTAGTTGTCCCCGACGGTGCCGACCGGGATCTTGAACTCGAAGTCCGCATAGGCGGAGTAGGGCGCCGCCTTGCGCAGGTCCCAGGGGTTGCCGGTGGCGCGCAGCAGCGGCCCGGTGACGCCGAGGTCGAGCAACGTCTGCTCGTCGACCACGCCGGTGTGGCGCAGGCGCTGGAGCACGATCTCGTTGCGGTCGAGGATCGCGGCGTACTGGTTCACGCGATTCGGCATGTCCGCCGTGAAGTCGCGGACCTTCTCCACCCACCCGCGGGGGATGTCCTCGATCACGCCGCCGACCTGGAAATAGCGCGTGTGCATGCGCTGGCCCGTGGAGTACTCGAACAGGTCGAGGATCTTCTCCTTCTCGCGGAAGCAGTACCAGAACATCG
This sequence comes from Solirubrobacteraceae bacterium, assembly GCA_033855795.1. Taxonomy (GTDB): domain Bacteria; phylum Actinomycetota; class Thermoleophilia; order Solirubrobacterales; family Solirubrobacteraceae; genus JALYZC01. The sequence goes on from JAWVFS010000295.1 coordinate 4,923, forward strand.
AGATCGCGCCGAGGTCGAGCGCGCTCGTTCCGAGCCACACGAGATGGGACATGATCCGGTTGAGCTCCAGGTGGATGACACGCAGGTACTCGGCGCGCTTGGGCACCTCGACGCCGACCAGTGCCTCGACGGCGCCGCAGAAGGCCTGCGCGTTGAAGAAGTAGGCCAGGTAGTCCATGCGCTCGATCACCGGGATGGCCTTCCAGTAGGCCTTGTCCTCGCACGTCTTCTCGATCCCGGTATGGAGGTAGCCGACGATCGGCTTGACGTCGCGCACGACCTCGCCCTCGAGCGTGACGAGCAGCCGCAGCACCCCGTGCGTGGCGGGGTGGTGCGGGCCCATGTTGAGGGTGAGCAGCTCGGTCGAGAGGCCCTCGGCGGCCGCCTGCTCGGGATCGAGCGGTGACAGCGTCAGGCTCTCCTCCCGCTGGCGATAGGTGGAGACGTCGGGCTGGCTCACTCGAACCACCTGGGGACCTGGTCCTCGTTGTAGGTGAACAGGACCGGCTCGCCGCCCATGGGGAAGTCGCGGCGCTGGGGGAAGCCCTCGTAGTCGTCGGGCATGAGGATGCGCCGCAGGTCCGGATGTCCCTCGAACACCACGCCGAACATGTCGTAGACCTCGCGCTCCTGCACGTTGGCGGCGGTCCACAGGGGGACGGCCGACGCCAGCTCCGGCTTCTCGGTGTGCACGCGGGCCTTGACGGTGAGGCGGTCGACGCGCTCCATGTCCAGCAGCTCGTAGAGGACGCCGAGGCGCGGCTCCTCGGGGTAGTAGTCGACGCCGTGCACCGACGCGAGGAAGCCGTACCCGCGGCCCTTGAGCCATTCGAGCGCCGGCCGCACGCGGGCCGGGTCGACGATCAGCGTCGCGCGGTCGCGGAAGAACAGTGTGTCGAGCACCGCGTCGGAGTCCGCTTCGCGGAGGTCCTGGGCGAGCAGCTCGAGCCCGGTCGCGTCAGGCACCCTCGGTGTCCCCCGGACCGAACACGTTGATGGCGTCGGCGGCCCTGTCGCCCACCACTTCCTCGGTGCCGACGGCACCGTAGCGCTGGCGCCAGCCCTGGTCCGGGTGCCCCTGGATCATCGCGCGGAGCTTGAGCACGCCGTGCATGAGCGCTTCCGGCCGGGGCGGGCAGCCCGGCACGTGCACGTCGACGGGCATGAACTTGTCCGCCGGGACGATCGCGTAGTTGTTGAAGACGCCCATCGAGGACGAGCACGCCCCCATCGCGATCGCCCACTTGGGCTCGAGCATCTGGTCGTAGATGCGGCGGACGATCGGCGCCATCTTGATCGACACGCGGCCCGAGAGGATCAGCAGGTCGGCCTGGCGCGGCGAGGCGCGGAAGGCCTCGAAGCCAAAGCGCGCAACGTCGACCCGCGCGCTCACGATCGTCATGAACTCGATCGCGCAGCAGGCCAGTCCGAAGGTGAGCGGGAAGAGCGAGTTTCCGCGCGCCCAGTCGATGGCCTTGTCGAGAGTGGTCGTCAGCACGCCCTCCTCGACCTGGCGCTCGAGCTCGGGGCCGGCGAGGTCGCCGCGCAGCATGTCGCGCGCGCGCAGCTGGCGGATGCGGAAGTCGTCGAGGGGCTCGCGCGTCACCGCCATTCGAGGGCTCCTCGCCGCCACACGTAGACGAAGGCGATCGCCAGCAGGGCGATGAACACGATCGTCTCCCCGAGCGCGAAGGTGCCGTACGCCTTGAGCTGAACGGCCACCGGGTAGAGGAAGATCACCTCGATGTCGAACAGGATGAACAGCATCGCGATGAGGTAGAAGGAGATGCCGAAGCGGAATCCGCGCTTGACCTCGGATGGCAGCCCGCATTCGTAGGGATCGGCTTTCGAACGCACGGCTCGGTGTGGGCCGAGCGCGTGGTTGAGGAGCGTGAACGCGATCCCCACGATGGTCCCGAGACCGAGCATCACGACCGCCGGCAGGTAGCTTCGGAGCACGCTGACTGTGTTCTATCACCGGTTTGTGCGGCATTGCCACTTAGTGATTTCCGGCGCGATCAGTTCGAAAGAACCCGTGGGTCGATGACGGCGGTCCACGCGAACGTCGGCGGGCTCATGGCGGTGCTGTTCGCAGCCGCCGGCGGGCTCGGCGGCTGGCGCTGGTGGCGGGTCGAGCCGAGCGAGTGGTTCTGGCGGCTTCTGCGCGCGGCTCAGGTGCTCATGGTCGTCGAGGCGGCGCTCGGCGGCGTGCTGCTGCTGACGGGCGCGCGGCCCTCCGACGACCTGCACTACGTCTACGGGCTGCTGCCGCTCGCCGTGTCCTTCGTGGCCGAGCAGCTGCGCATCGCCTCGGCCGAGACGGTGCTGGCGGCCCGCGGGCTCGACTCGGCGCAGGACATGCGGGCGCTCGACGAGGCCGGGCAGCGCTCGATCGTGCTCGCGATCGTGCGCCGCGAGCTGGGAGTGATGGCGTTGGCCGCGCTCGTGATCCTCGGCCTCGCGCTCCGGGCCGAGTTCGGTCCGACCTAGCGCGCGACCGTCGTGTAGTCGCCGCGGTACCACACGAGCGGGTCGCCGTCGCCGTGGTCCATCGCGACCACGGCGCCGATCCCGATCTCGTGGTCGCCCCCCGGCCGCAGCTCGCGCAGCTCGCACGCGAGCCAGGCGAGCGCGTCGGTCAGCACCGGCGCTCCGTGCTCGGTGTGGTAGTCGACCGCGTCGAACTTGCGCTCCGCGGGCAGCTTGGAGGCGAACCGGCCCGAGAGCTCGCCGTGGTGGTCGCGCAGGATGTTCACGGCGAAGCGCTCCGTCTCGCGGACGATCGGGAGGGTGCGCGCCGTGCGATCGAAGCACACGAGCACCAGCAGGGGATCGAGCGAGAGGGACGTGAAGGCGTTCGTGGTCATGCCCACGGCTCCCTCCGGGCCGCTGGCGGTGATGACCGCGACGCCGGTGGCGAAATGGCCCACGACCTCGCGGTAGCGCTCGAACGAGCTCACGGCGTCAGCGTACGACGAGTGACCCGTACAGGCCCAGGGTGTCGTAGTTCGAGCGGGGATCGAAGAGCCGATAGGTGCCGGCGGGCAGGCGCACCCGCAGGATCGCGGACTGCCCGGGTCGCAGGGCGGGCGTGACCGCGAGCGCGTAGCGGCCGCGGCCAATGGCAAGCTGGTGGACCAGCGTCCCGTCGTTGCGCGCGGCGATGGCCAGCGCGCCCGGAGCGGCCTGGGCATTCGCGGGGGCGAGACTGAATTCGCGCAGCCTGACGTCGAGACGCCCGTCGTGCGCGGGGGTCGGCGTGGCGCCGCAACCGGCCGCGGCCACGGCCGCCAGCGGCACGACGAGCGCGGCGAGGCGGGGGCGAACGGGCTGCATCGGCCGCGGCATTATCGCGTAGGATTCGCGCGCCCATGACCCGCCGGCGCGCTCTCATCCCGGTCTTCACCGTCGCCGGCGCGGCGCTGGTGACCGCCTGCGGCACCCAGGGCGTCGACCTCGGCTCCAAGCAGCAGAAGCTCCAGGCCCAGAGCCCCGCCGAGGCCTCGCAGGTC
>JAWVFS010000296.1:0-3971 GCA_033855795.1 Solirubrobacteraceae bacterium
TGATGTTGCGCCGTAGGCGCAGGTCGCGCACGGCGACGACACCGCGTTTAACGTGAGTGAGCGTGCCGTCACAGCGGTCGATGGTGTCCCAGATGGTGCCGCGGACGGTTGCGGCGCTGTAGCGCCCCCGGGTTCGGAAGCGCCCCCGGGCGGTGCCCCGCAGACGGCGGACGACGCGGCTGGAGAGCCGGGCCGCGGCGGCGTTGGAGCCGGCGCGCGCTGCACAGCCGCGGAAGCTGCCGCCCGTCAGGTTGAGGTCGGTCAGCCCGCGCAGGCGGCGTGACTGCAGCACTCCGAAGATGCCGGAGGTGAAGTCACCCGACTGCAACCCCCCGCGGGTGTTGGACGCGCTGGTCAGGCGCACGACGCCGCGGCGGGTGTCCAGGATCGAGCCGACCGGGAGCTGGCGCTCCCCCGTCACCGGCACGAAGCGCCGACCCTGCCTCACGAACACCCGGCCGCTCACCGTCTGCACATTGACCGTCCTCCCCAGCACCGGCGCGGCGGCCGCCTGGCGAAAACGGATCACGCGCTTCGCGCTGCCGGGATCCGTGACGAATACGTCGCCGCCCGGCCCCACGGCGACCCCGGCCACGGCAAAGCTGCCGTTCGGGGGCGGCTGGCCGGTGGAGCTCGTGAGCCCCAGGAAGGTCCCGGTCGTCGTGAACTGCTTGATCCCCTGGAGGCGGTCGCCGACGAACACGTGGCTCTGGGGGTCGATCGCGATTGCCAGGGGATCGGCCAGTTGCTGCGGTGCGTTGCCGAACTGCCCCCATTGGCCCAGGAACCGCCCGTCGGTCGCGAACCTGTCGATCGTTCCGTCGCCCTCGTCGGCCACGTACAGAACGCCGGAGGGGTCGAATGCGATCGAGCGCGAGCGCGGGGTGGGCGCGCCCGGCGCTTGGGCCGGCCACGACGTGACGTAGCTCCCGGCCGCGGTGAATTTGACGATCTGTCCGGGCTGGCCGTCGTACGCCACGTACACGTTGCCGGCGCCGTCCGCCGCGACACCGCGGGTGTTTCCGCCGAACTGCCCCGGCGCCCGGCCGAAACGACCGTACTGCAGGAGGAACGTGCCCGCCGGGGAGAACTTCTCCACGCGGTAGCCGCCCTCGTCCGAGACGATCACGTTGCCCTGCGGGTCAAGCGCCACGTGCCCCGGACCGTTGAACTGCCCGGGTCCGGATCCGGGGCTCCCGAACTGCAGCAGGAAGCGGCCGTTCGAGTCGAACTTCTCCACGCGGTTGTTGTTCTCGTCGACGACGTAGACGTTGCCCGCAGCGTCGACCGCCACCCCCTGTGGCACGCTGAATTGACCCTGCCCCGTGCCGGGACCGCCCCAGGTGGTGACGACGGAGAGGCTCGCACCGGCGACGGGAGGGAGAGCAAAGAGCCCCGTGATGGTCAGGGCGGTCGCGAGGGCCTCGAGTGTGCGCTTGCTCATGCGGTGCTTGACGGTCTCGACGGCCCCGTGTGACGCTAGAAGACGGATCGGGGGCGGTCAACCCCCCAATAGCCACGACTCGTCAGGCCCCTGACAGGGACTCAATCCTCGTCGAGGGCCTCGATGCTTGCGTCGCCGATCCAGCCTCGCAGGCGCTGCACGGCCCTCGCGTGCACGTGGGCGATGCCCGTCTTGCTGACCCCGATGAGTTCACCGATGTCGCGGAGGTTCAGATTCTCGTAGTAGTAGAGGCCGACCACGAGCTGCTCTCGTGCCGGGAGTCGGCCGATCACCTCGGCAACGCGGTCCTTGAGCTCGGTGGCCTCGAGGACGCGGGCCGGATCGACCGCCTCGGAGTCCGCGAGCCTCGCCGCTCGTGGCCGGTCCCGCGGGGATCGCACGACGTTCCATGACTCGTCGAGTGCGGCCATGCCCGAGTTGGAGATCTCGAGCAGCCGGCTTCGCAGCTCGTCGATGTCCAGGCCGAGCTCGTCGGCCAGCTCGAGGTCGGTGGGGGCACGCTGGAGGGTGTACTGCAGCCTGACGGTCGCGCTCTCGATCTCCCTGGCGTGTGAGCGCACGGACCGCGGCACCCAGTCGAGGACCCGCAGCTCATCGAGCATCGCGCCGCGAATACGCACCATCGCGTACGTGTCGAACTTCGTCTCGCGGTCGGGGCGAAACCGATCGATGGCCGTCATCAAACCCACCATGCCGTACGAGACCAGGTCGGCGGTGGCCACATGGGCGGGCATGCGCGCGCGAACCTGGCGAGCGACGTACTTGACCAGTGGCGTGTAGGCGACAACGAGCCTCTCGCGCGCCTGCTCATCCCCCGACTCGCGGAAGCGGCGCCAGAGCTCGGCCACGCCGATTTCCCCGCGCGTGCTCGCGGACGCGATGCCGGTTGACGTCGGGTTGACGGCGGGTCGCATGCGATGGCGGCCGTTATCGCGGCGGCCGGGCCGCCCTGGGGGCGACCCGGCCACCTGCCACCTGCCCGTCCTGGCCCGGGGTGGGCGCCTCAGCACAATGGCCGACGTGCGGCCTGTCGAAGGAGAAGGCGTTCTCGCCGGACATCCCGCTAGGCCGTGGTGGCCGGCACCCGGCGCTCCGAGCGGCCGGAGGGTCGCGGATCGTCAAGCGGGTTGGGCGGGGCCGGGGCGGTCGTGTCCTGGCTCGCCGGCGGTTCGACGACCACGTGGGGGTCGCCCTGAGCCAGGTTCACCCGCAGGATCGCCGCGCCGAACTCGCCGGCGATGCCCTGCGCCTTCGTCAACGCCGGACCCATGACGCCCGATGCGACGTTGCACGCACCCAGAAACCGCTCGCCTCGGCCGGCCTTCAGATGGCGCTCGTCCAGCTCGATCTCCTCGAGGTGGACCCGCTCGGGCGCCTCGCTGGTCGTTCGAACGAGGCACGCCGCCATGTCGTCCGGCACCTCGTCCGCGATCTCGCGCAGGCGCTGGAGCAGTGCCGCGGCCTGCGGTGAAGGCCCGAGTTCGGCCAGCGTCTCGACGACGCGATCGCGCCCGAGCAGCTCTCCGCGAGCACGTGCCTCCGCCAGGCCATCGCTGTAGAAGCAGGCGATGGCACCGGTCGGTAGTGACAGCGTGGTCTGGCGGCGGCCGGTCGGCACCCCCCAGCCGAGAGGCACCGACGCGCAGTCGGTGATCGGCGCGAAGTCGCGGGAGCCGAGCACGATCGGCGGCGGGTGCCCAGCCGTGGCATAGGTGAGCGTCCCCGAGGCCGCCTCGTAGATGCCGACGGCAACGGTGGCGAATTCGTCTGCGTCCGCGAAGGGCCGCCGGCCGGCCAGCGCCAGCGCAGTTCGCGGCTGCATGCCCAGCTCGAGGTACGCGCGCAGCGTGAACCGGGTCTGCGCGGCGCGGCCCAGAGCTCCGCGCCCGTGACCGGAGACATCCCCCACGATGACGGCGACGCGAGTCGCGTCGAGGGCGAAGACGTCGTAGAAGTCACCGCCCGCAGCCGGGCCCTCGGCGGGCCGATAGGCGACCGAGGTCTCCAGCGGCCCCTGTCGGGTCGGGACCTCGGGGGCGAGCGCAGCCTGCATCGCGTCGACATCCTGCGCAAGAGCGGCGCGCTGGGCCGCAAGGCGACGCGCACGGCGGGCCATCACCCGCGAGCGGAAGGCGAGGCCGAGGGCGATCAGGAGCAGGACCAGGATGATCGGCTTGCTCCAGTCCGGCAGCGGAAGGCTGCCGACGATCCGGTCCAGGGGATTGCTCGCGGTGTGGGCCGTGACGTTGGCCGTGCGGTGAAGCGGAGTCGCGACCGCCACCGCGGACGCGGGCGTCGAACGCGCCGGACCGCGGGCGCCGAGGGACGTCGCACGGCTGCCGGTGGATCGGGGCGATGCCGAGGGCGGCGTCGTGGCGGCCGAGCCCGATCGAGGGGCCTGCCCGGTCCGGGGGGACGCGGCCGGTGCCGGGGTCGAGGCCGCCGCGCTGGAAGCGGCTCCCGAGGTCGAGGGCCCGGGTCCCGGGGTCGTGGCCGGGGTTGCCGG
>JAWVFS010000297.1:0-5325 GCA_033855795.1 Solirubrobacteraceae bacterium
CCTCCGCGTCTCCGACGTCGGCCGGTCGGCGGACTTCTACCGGCGCATCGGCGGATTCCGGGTCCGCGAAGAGGACGCCGACCGCGCCGCGCTCGCGGCGCCGGACGACGGCCCCGTGCTGCTCGAGCTGCGCCGCGCCGAGCGTCCGGGCCCGGCGCCGCGGCGCGCCACCGGCCTCTTCCACACCGCCTTCCGCTACCCCACGCGCGAGCAGCTCGGCGCCACCCTGCGCGGGCTCGTGGACCAGCGGGCGCCGCTCACCGGCGCCAGCGACCACCTCGTCTCCGAGGCGCTGTACCTCGACGACCCCGACGGGCTGGGAATCGAGCTCTACCGGGATCGGCCGCGCGAGGAGTGGCCCGCGCCGCAGCCGGGCTTCAAGGTGGCGATGGACACGCTCCCGCTCGATCTCGAGAGCGTCCTCGCGGAGCCCGAGCCCGACGGCGATCCCGCCGCGGGCATGGACGTCGGGCACGTGCACCTGAAGGTGGCCACCGTGGACGACGCGGTGCGGTGGTGGACCAACGCGCTGGGGCTCGACCTGATGGCGCAGCTGGGGCCGCAGGCCGCCTTCCTCTCGACCGAGGGCTACCACCATGACGTCGGCGCCAACACCTGGATGTCGGCGGGCGCCGAGCCCGAGCCGGGCGAGGGCCCGGGGCTCGACGAGATCGTCCTGACCGTGGCCGGCGACCCGCAGCTCGCCGTCACGCGCGAACGGCTCGAGCGCGCCGGCGCGCGCGTCGATGAGGCCGAGGACGGCGCGGTCGTCAGCACCACGCCCGACCAGGTTCCCGTTCGGCTCGAGGAGGGCTAGAACCACTCATCTGGGCGCCCGCCGCGTCAGCTCGGCGGCGTGCCAGACTCTCGGGCGTGAGCAATCCCGAGGCCAAGAACTTCGAGGCGATCGTCAAGGCGAAGGCGGATCACAACGCCCACTGCCCGTTCCCGCCCCACACCGTACGCATGAACCCGTTCGAGATCGAGCGCATGGGCTGGGAGGAGGGCGACGTGATCGCCGGCCTGACGCTCGAGGCCGACCCGAAGCTGGGCACCGGCGCCTTCCGCCTGGTGTGCGACGGCATGGAGCCGCCGGAGCTGGACGTCGAGGAGGAGGTCGTGATCGAGGCCCCGGTGGAGCCGCTCACCGTGCCCGTGCCCGCCGGCCCGCCGCGGGAGGGCAAGCCGGAGTAAGCGCCGGGCCGCTAGCGCTCAGCCGCCGCGGCCGAGGATGGGGATCTCGGTGCGCCCGGGCCGGCGTGCGGCGGCGGCCGCAGTCGAGCCCGAGGCCCAGGTCGCCTGCTCGACCGGGGCCCGCAGCAGCGCCGGCCAGCTCGCGGCGTCGAGACGGCCGTTCGGGCTCAGGCCGGAGGCGGTCTGGAAGCGCTTCAGGGCGGCCTGGGTGGCGGACCCGAAGCCGCCGTCCACGGTGACCCGATACCCGGCGCCGTTGAGGTGCTCCTGCGCCCAGACCACCAGGTCGCCGCTGGCGCCCTGCGCCAGCGCGGGCCACGAGTCGGCCGCGGCCGGCCGGGACGCCGAGGGCAGTGGCGCGGCGAGGGCCTGCCATCCGGTGGTGTCGGTCTCCTGCCAGTCCCACCAGCTCAGGCCTCCCGCCCCGTAGGCGCCGGCCAGCGACCGGAAGCGGATCAGGTCCGACGCGCTGGGGCTCTGGTAGGTCTGGCCGAGCGGGAAGATCGGCGCGCCGTAGGGCCGGTTCAGCGGCCAGGTGTGGGCGAAGGCCTGATCGACGGTCGTGCCGATGGCCTTCCAGTAGATCTGCGGGAGGTTGGCCTGTGCGGCGCCCGGGCCGAGGAAGACCGAGTAGGGGAATCCCGGGTGGTAGTCGACGTACGGGAAGCTGCTCAGCGCGAGCGGGTAGGCGCCGCCGACGCGGGCGCGCAACGCGCGCATGTACTGCTGGGCGTGGGCGTAATGGCCCTCGTACTCCGCCTCGGCGTCGATCACGAAGCAGTCGGCGCCGCGGGCGATCGCCTGGGCCGCCGTGGCCGCCTCGCCGGCGGGATTGGAGCCGTACGTGTACTGCCAGGCGCACACGCGCAGCCCGGCGGCCTTGAGGCTCGCGACCAGCGCGGGCGAGAACTGCGCCCAGAGGCTGGTCCCGTCGGCCGCCTTGACGAACACCGTCTGGACGTTGGCGGCGCGCGCCCGGGCGACGATCGCCGGAACGCTCCCGCCCTCCGACCGCGGCAGCTGCCAGATCCACATGCCCTGACCGGCGAACACGCCGGAGCCCGAAGCGGGCGGCCGCGGCGCGGGCCGCGGCACACGGACGATCGTCACCCGGCGCGAGGCGCGGGAGACGGGGCGCCGCTTGACCCAGAGGCGCAGTCGTCCGCTCACCGCGTTGCCGGGGACCTGCACGAGCAGGCGACCCGCCGAGCGCCGGCGGGCCCGCACCCAGCGCGTGCGCCGCGGACCGACCGCGAACTGGACGTAGGTGGCGGTCGCGAGACGGGCCCCGTCGATGCGCAGCCACCCCCGCGGCGCGGTGCGCAGCCCCGCGCAGTGGGTGGGCCAGCAATCGACCGAGCGAATGCTGGGTGCCGCCGGGCGGGCGGCGGCGTACGCATCGGCGACCGGCAGCGCCAGTGCCAGTGCCAGTGCCAGTGCGCCCAGCACGGTGGCGAGCAACGGCGTGCGACGGCGAGCAGCGGTGAGTGTCCGGGCCGACATGCCTCTGCGGCTCAGACTCACCGCGCGGCCCAGAGTTGCGCTCCTAGGGCCGGTACGTTCCGAAGTTCCAGAGATTGCCCTCGAGGTCGCGGATCGCGAAGTCGCGCGAGCCGTAGTCGGTATCCATCGGCTCCATGACGACCTCCGCCCCCGCCGCCTTTGCCCGCTCGTGCAGCGCGTCGGGATCCTCGATCGCGACGTAGACCCAGCCCTGGCCGGCGTGCGGCCCCCACCTGTCGGCGGAGTCGGACTCCGAGCCGAGCATGATCATCCCCGAGCCCAGCGTGAGCTGGGCGTGGGCGACGTCGCGATCTCCCTCGCCGTCCACGACCATCCCGACCTCGAACCCGAGCGCCGCGACCAGCCAGTCGATCGCCGCGCGCGCATCGCGGTAGCGGAAGCTGGGATAGAAGACCTGCGTGCTCGCACTCATTCCGTTGAGCGTAGCGCCGCCACCAGCGTGGCCACGCTCCACAGAGCGCCGCCCCCGACGAGCGCGCCGGCCAGGCGGCGCCGTCCCAGACCGGCCGCGATCAGGCCGGCGACGCGCATCGGCGTCGTGACGCGCGCGGCACCGGTCACCCGCGGGTCGGGCGCCGTCGCCCGGCCGAAGTACACGAACAGCGCATAGGCGAACCCGGCGCCGAGCCGCGCCAGCTCGGCGGCGACGACGGCCCGGCCGATCCGCCCCTCCCGGAGTCCGGCCCGCAGCGCGGTCGCGCCGAAGCAGGCGTCCACGAGGCCCTCGAGGTCACGGCCGATGCGCGTCGGCTCGGCGGCGCGGGCGAACCGGCCGTCGAGGACGTCGCTGGCGCCGGCGATCCCGCAGACGAGCGGCGTGGGGGCGTCGAGCGCCACGGGCACCAGCCAGGCCCGCGCGAGGGTGAGGGCGTCGGCCGCGCCAAGCGGGCGGGGACGGCCGTCGGCGGTCTCCACCATGCCCAGGTGCCAGTCGAGCATCACGGCGCAGGCCGCCCACCAGCCCAGGCCGGCCCGCAGGCGGCGGCGAAACGGCTGCGCTCCTCCCGCCGCCAGGCCGAGCCACGCGCCCGCGCCCGCGGCCATCCATCCCCATGCCTGACGGCCCAGCTCGGGGCGCGTCCGGCGCACCTGGTTGGCGCGCCGCTGCGAGGACAGCAGGAAGCGGCCGACCGCTGGCGGCGAGAACCGCGCCGCGAGCAGGGCCGCGAGCTGCTCGCGCGCCCAGCGCTCGCCCTCGGTCAGCGTCCGGGCCGCGGTCGCCGGGCCGGTATCCGCCTCGCTCATCGCGGGCGGTACCGTACCCGCCATCCCATGAGCTCCGAGCGCACCGTCGACGCCATCGTGGTGGGGGCCGGCCCGGCCGGCGAGGTCTGCGCCGGGCGGATGGCCGAGCACGGTCTGAAGGTCGCGCTGGTCGAGCGCGAGCTGGTCGGCGGCGAGTGCTCCTACTTCGCCTGCATGCCGTCGAAGGCGCTGCTGCGGCCGGGCGAGCTGGTGGACGAGGTGGAACGCGTACCGGGCGTGCGCCTGGCGCAGCCCCCGCTGGACCCACCCCGCGTCCTTGCCCGCCGTGACGAGGTCATCCACGACCTCGACGACTCCGTCCAGCTCCCCTGGCTCGAGGACCGCGGCATCGAGCTCGTGCGCGGCCAGGCCCGGCTCGACGGCGAGCGCCGCGTGCGCGTCGGCGATGAGGTCCTCCACGCCCGCCGGGCGGTCGTGATCGCGACCGGCTCGACCGCCGCGCTGCCCCCGATCCCCGGGCTCGCCGAGGCGGCGCCGTGGACCAACCGCGAGGTGACGACCGCGAAGGCCGTGCCGGGGCGGTTGCTCGTACTCGGCGGCGGTGCGGCGGGTGTCGAGATGGCCCAGGCCTACGCCACGCTCGGCGCCTCGGTCGCACTCGTCGAGGCGGTGCCGCGGCTGATCGCGCGCGAGGAGGAGTTCGCCAGCGACGAGGTGGCCGAAGGCCTGCGCGCCCACGGCGTCGACGTGCACGTCGGAACGAAGGCGGTCGCGGCGTCGCGCGGCGACCGCCAGGTGCGTCTCGAGCTCGCGGGCGGCCGGGTGCTCACCGGCGACGAGCTGCTGGTCGCCGTGGGCCGGCGGCCCAACACGGCGGAGATGGGGCTCGAGACCGTCGGGCTCGAACCGGGCGAGAACGTGGAGGTCGACGACCGGCTGCGGGCCGGCGGCCGCGACTGGCTGTACGCCATCGGCGACGTCAACGGCCGCGCCCTGCTGACCCACGCGGGCAAGTACCAGGGCGGAGTCGCGGCGGACGTGATCGCCGGCCGCGACGTTCGCGCGACCGCCGACGGTCCCGTCTCGCCCCGGGTCGTGTTCACCGATCCGCAGGTGGCCGCCGTCGGCCACACCGTGGCGAGCGCCGAGGAGGCGGGCCTCGACGTGCGCCCCGTGGACGTTCGGACCGCGTCGGTTGCCGGCTCCTCCTTCCGCGGCCGGGGCGCGCCGGGAACGTCGCGCCTGGTGCTCGACGAGAACCGCGGGGTGATCGCCGGAGCGACCTTCACCGGGCCGGAGACGGCCGAGCTGCTGCACGCGGCGACGATCGCGTTCGTCGCCGAGGTGTCCCTCGATCGCCTGCGCCACGCGATCCCCGCCTTCCCCACCCGCAATGAGGTC
>JAWVFS010000298.1:0-4575 GCA_033855795.1 Solirubrobacteraceae bacterium
ACACAACGACGTTAGGACCCTGATGCTTGACTTCCAAGTCCCCCGGATCACCACCGAGAGTGTCGAGGACAACCGCGGCTCGTTCACCGTCGAGCCACTGGACCGCGGCTTCGGCTACACGTTCGGCAACTCGCTGCGACGGGTGCTGCTGTCCTCGCTGGCCGGCGCGGCCGTGACGAGCGTGCGGATCGAGGGCGTGGCCCACGAGTTCTCGACCGTCAAGGGCGTCAAGGAGGACGTGACGGACATCGTGCTCAACCTCAAGGGCATCGTGTGCCGGATGCATTCGGACGCGACCGAGATCGAAGCGCCCCTCGTGGTCACCGGCCCCGGCGAGATCACGGCGGCGGATATCGACCTTCCCTCGGGCGTGGAGATCCTCAACCCCGACGCGCACATCGCGACGCTGGACAAGAAGACGAAGCTCGAGCTGTATCTGACGATCGGCCGCGGGCGCGGCTACGTCCCCGCGGAGGACAACAAGTCGCCCGACCAGCCGATCGGCGTGATCCCGATCGACTCGATCTTCTCGCCCGTGCGCCGCGTGGCCTACGCGGTCGAGCAGGCGCGCGTCGGGCAGCGCACCGACTACGACAAGCTCACGCTCGACATCGAGACCGACGGCTCGCTCGAGCCGCAGGCGGCGCTGCGCGCGGCGGCCGAGATCCTGATGTCGCACCTGGCGATCTTCACCGACGCCGAGATCACCCCGCTCGGTGCCGGCGCGGGCGGCGCACTCGAGGCCCCGCCCACGGGCGCGGGCAGCCCCACGGCGCCCGCGCCGGCCGGCGGCAGCGTGCACGACGACATCCTGATCGAGGAGCTGGAGCTCGGCGTGCGCTCCTACAACTGCCTCAAGCGCGCGGGGATCCAGACCGTGGGCGAGCTCATCGGCAAGACCGAGGGCGAGCTGGCGGCGATCCCGAACTTCGGCAAGAAGTCGATCGACGAGGTCGTCGAGACGCTCCGTGCCCGTGGCCTGGAGCTGCGCGCCGCGTAGTCTTCGCCGAGCGATGCGCCACCAGAAGACCAGGCACAAGCTCTCCCGCAGCGCCTCGCATCGGAGGTCGCTGCTGCGCAACTTGGCCAAGGAGGTCATCGACCACGAGCGCATCAAGACCACCGAGGCCAAGGCCAAGGCGGTCAAGCCCGAGCTCGAGAAGCTGATCACGCTGGCCAAGCGCGGCGACCTGCACGCCCGCCGGGAGGCCCTGTCGGCGCTAGGCCAGGACAAGTTCGTGGTGTACAAGCTGTTCGAGGAGGTCGCCCCGCGCTATGCCGACCGCCCCGGCGGCTACACGCGCATCCTCAAGTTGGGCCCCCGCCGCTCGGACTCGACCGAGATGGTCTATCTCGAGCTCGTCTGAGCCGGTGAGCGACCGGCGCCCGACCTTCTACTACGACCTCAGCTCCCCGTACGCCTACCTGGCCGCGCTGCGCGTGGACGATGTCCTGCCCGTCGACGCGATCTGGCAGCCGATCGCGTTCGGCGCCCTGATCCGCGAGATCGGCAAGATCCCGTGGTCGCTGCGCGACGATACGCGCACGGCGGGGCAGGCGGAGATCGCGGAGCGCGCCCGCGAGCGCGGGCTGCCCGATGTCCGCTGGCCGCGCGGCTGGCCGGCCGAGAGCTACTCCGTGGTCCCGTTGCGGGCCGTGCTCCACGCCCTCGACGAGGGTCGCGGGAAGGAGCTCTCGTTCGAGCTCTACCGGCTCGAGTTCGCCGAGGGCGTCGCGCTCGACGACCTCGAGGTGGTGATCGATGCCGCCGAGCGGTCCGGGCTGGACGGCGAGCGGGCCCGCGCCGCCGTTGAGGCGCCCGAGATCAAGGAGCGCCTGCGCGCGGCGACCGACGAGGCGCTTCGCCGCGGCGTCACCGGCGTGCCCACGGTCGCAGTCGGCGACGAGCTGTACTGGGGCGACGACCGGCTCGAGGACGCCGCCCGCGCAGCGGCGGCGTGACCTCGAGACTCGTTCTCCAGTACGACGGCGGCCCGTTCGCCGGCTGGGCCGTCCAGCCCGGAGAGCGGACCGTCCAGGGCGAGGTCGAGGCGGCGCTCGGGCGGATCCTCGGACAGCCGGCTCCCGTCACCGTGGCGGGGCGCACCGACGCCGGTGTCCACGCCTGGGGCCAGGTCGCCTCCTACGAGGACGAGGCGCTCGACCCCGTCAGCCTGAACGCCCTGCTCCCGGCGACGATCGCGGTGCTCGACAGCGCCCCGGCCCCGGATGGCTTCGACGCGCGCCGCGACGCCCTCTCACGCACCTACTGCTATCGGCTCCTGCACCGGCGCACGCGCGACGCGTTCGAGCGCGGGCGCGCCCTGTGGTGGCGCCACAGCCTCGACCGCGGCGCCCTGCACGCATGCGCGGCCGCCCTCCCCGGCCTCCACGACTTCACGGCCTTCACCCCGGCCGACACCGGACACGTCCACTTCGAGCGCCGGGTGCTGCGCGCGGAGTGGATCGAGCACGGCGACCTGCTCGAGTTCTGGATCGAGGCCGACGCCTTCATGCGCCACATGAACCGCATCCTGGTCGGCACGATGCTCGAGGTGGCCACCGGTCGCCGCGGCGCCGAGGACTTCGCCCGCCTACTCGATGGCGCGGACCGCCGCCACGCCGGCGCGACCGCGCCTCCGCACGGGCTGTACTTCGCCACGGTGTCCTACCCTCACACCTCGTGAACGTCCTGCTCACCAACGACGACGGGATCGAGGCCGACGGGCTGCAGGCGTTGCGGCACGCCCTCGCCGAGCTGCCCGACATCAACCTCGCGGTGATCGCCCCCGACGGCAACCGCTCGGCGACCGCGCGGTCGATCACGACACGCCGGCCGATCTGGGTCGAGGAGGTGGACTTCGGCGACGGCACGGTCGGCTACGCGACCGACGGGACGCCGGTCGACTGCGTGCGCTTCGCACGCCTCGGACTGATTGACGGCTTCGAGGCGGACCTCGTCGTGTCCGGCATCAACCACGGCTCCAACCTGGGCGACGACATCACCTACTCGGGCACGGTGGCCGCGGCCCTGGAGGCGCTCGTGCTGGGCCTGCCGGGCATCGCCGTCTCGCAGCAGTCGCACGCACGCGAGCTCGACTTCCGCATCGGCCGTCGGTTCGACTTCGACACCGCGGCGGCCTTCACGACCCGCATCGTCGGCGAGCTGGAGTCGGTGCCGCTCCCCGCGGGCACGCTGCTCTCGATCAACGTGCCGGCGGGCGAGCCCGACGGGGTGGAGGTCACACGGCTGGGCAAGCGCATCTACCGCGACGCGCTGGAGCCGGCGGGCGAGGAGGCCTCCGGCGGGCGGCGGCGCCAGTATCGGATCTACGGTGAGGCGCCCGAGCACGTCGACGAGCAGGGCACCGACCTGGCCGCGGTCGCGGCCGGACGCATCGCGGTGACGCCTGTTCACTTCGATCTGACCGACCGCGAGGGCATGGACGCCCTGGCTCGGTACGACCTCGCGCGGCTGCTGGAGCCGGCGGCCAAGGAGATCGAAGAGACCGAGTGAGCGTTCCCAAGGCAGCACGTTCCCGCGCGGCGCAGCTGCGCAAGGAGCTCGACCATCACGCCCATCGGTACTACGTCCTCGACGACCCGGAGATCGGCGACGACGCCTACGACGTGCTGCTCGACGAGCTGCGTGGGCTCGAGGCCGAGCACTCCGAGCTCGTCACGCCCGACTCGCCGACGCAGCGCGTCGGAGCCGAGCCGGTGTCCAAGCTCGAGAAGGTCTCACACCTGCAGCCGATGCTGTCGCTCGGCAACGCACGCAGCGAGGAGGAGCTGCGGGCGTGGATCGAGCGGATGCGCAAGCACCTCGCGCGGGAGGGCATCGAGGACCCCGAGTTCGAGTTCGTCGCCGAGCCGAAGATCGACGGCCTCGCCATCTCGCTCGTCTACCGGGACGGCGTGCTCGAGCGCGGGGCGACGCGCGGCAACGGCGAGGTCGGGGAGGACGTCACGCACAACCTGCGCACGATCGGCTCGATCCCGCTGCGGATCGAGGACGCGCCGCCGCTGATCGAGGTGCGCGGTGAGCTCTACATGTCCCTGCCCGACTTCGCCGCGCTCAACGAGCGCCGCGCCGAGGCCGGCGAGTCGACGTTCATGAACCCGCGCAACTCCGCCGCCGGCACCATCCGCCAGCTCGACCCCGCGCTCGCGGCCGCGCGGCCGCGGTCGATGTGGTCCTACGGGATCGGCGCCGCCGAGGGAATCGAGCTCTCGACCCACTGGGAGGTGCTGACGTGGCTGCGCGAGCACGGCTTCCGCGTCAACGCCGACGTCAAGCTCCTGCGCAGCGAGGAGGACGTCGTCGCCCAGTGCCTGGCGTGGCAGGAGCGTCGCGGCTCGCTGGATTTCGAGATCGACGGCGTGGTGGTCAAGGTCAACGACCACGAGCTCCAGCGCCGCCTCGGCGTGGTCGGCCGCGACCCGCGCTGGGCGATCGCGTGGAAGTTCCCGCCCACCACCGCCGTCACCGAGCTGCACCGGATCGACTGGAACGTGGGCAAGTTCGGCGACCTGCACCCATTCGCCGAGCTCGAGCCGCTGCACGTCGGCGGC
>JAWVFS010000299.1:0-4254 GCA_033855795.1 Solirubrobacteraceae bacterium
GTGGCGATCAGACGACGCCGGACGCGCCGGCGAGCTCGGCCAAGGCCAAAACGGCCAAGACCAGCACGGCCAAGACCTCCCCGGTCGCGGCCACGAGCTCGGCCTCCGAGGCTCCGGGAGCGGAGACCGCGCCCAACAGCGACGGTCCGAGCGGCCCGGCCGATGAGGCGAAGGGCACGACCAGCGCGCCCGAGACGCCGGGCGCCAGCGAGTCGCCCGGCTCCGAGTCGCCGAGCAACAGCGACGGCCCCGGCGGTCACGCCGACGAGCCCGGCAACGCCAACGCCGACCACCAGTTCAACGGGGTCGAGTAGGGCACCGTTGCGCGCCGTGACGGCGGGCGGCGGGCGGCCCTCCTCCGAGGGTCGCCCGCCTCGCCGTTGGGGGCACGGGGCGCGCTCATCTCCTTCTCATCCGCGTGTCGGAGGCTGTGAGCCTCGTGCGTGTGCTCATCGTTGAAGACCAGCTCAAGATGGCGAGCCTGCTGCGGCGCGCTCTGCGCGACGACGGCGCTGCCGCCGATGTCGCCGTCAAGGGCGAGGACGCGCTGTGGATGGCCAGCTCGACGAGCTACGACGCGATCGTGCTCGACGTGATGCTGCCGGGCATCGACGGCTTCGAGACCTGCCGGCGGCTGCGCGGTGACGGCATCTGGACGCCGGTGCTGATGCTCACCGCCCGCGACGGCGTGCGCGACCGCGTGGCGGGTCGGGAGGGCGGCGCGGACGACTACCTGACGAAGCCGTTTGCCCTCGCCGAGCTGCAGGCGCGACTGCGAGCGCTGGCGCGTCGCGGACCGGTTGAGCGGCCGCCCGTGCTGGAGGTCGGGACCCTCCGGGTCGACCCCGCCACCCGTCGCGTGTGGCGGCGCGAGACCGAGATCGAGGTATCCACGAAGGGCTTTGCGCTGTTGGAGATTCTCATCGGCCGGCCGGGGGCCGTCGTATCGCGTTTCGATCTGCTCGAGGGCGCGTGGGACAACGAATACGAGCACCGCTCCAACGTCATCGACGTTCACATTCGTCAGCTGCGCGAGCGGATCGACGAGCCCTTCGGCGTCCGGAGCATCGAAACGGTGCGTGGGATCGGATACCGGCTGCGCAAAGACGGCGGTGAATCGTGAGGCAGCTCCCACTTCGACTCAAGCTCACGCTCGCCTTCACCGGTGTCATGGCGCTGGTCCTCGCTGCCACCGGCATGTTTCTCTACCTTCGCCTACGCGCCGACCTCGACCACACACTGACTCAGGGTCTGCGCTCCCGCGCCGGCGACGTCAGCGCACTCGTGCAGCAGTCCGACACGGGCTTGAGGGACGCCGCGCACAGCGGTGCAGGCGCCGTCGGCGCCGACTTCGCGCAGATCCTCGATGCCTCCGGCCGAGTGTTCGACGCCACCCCTGGGCTGCAGTCGCGGGCGGTACTGAACGCAGCGCAACTGCAGATCGCGGCGCGCCGGACAACATCGTTCGACAGGAACGGCAGGCCTTCGCTTCCAGGACCGACGCGGCTGCTGGGCACCCCCGTAAAGGCACAGGGCCGCAACCTCGTCGTCGTGGTCGGCGCCTCGTTGGAGGACCGCAACCAGGCGCTGGCGGACCTCGGAGCATTGATGCTCATCGGTGGGCCCGTGGCCCTGGCGTTGGCGGCGCTCGCCGGCTACGGACTCGCGGCCGCGGCGCTGCGGCCGGTCGAATCGATGCGGGCTCGAGCTGCGGCGATCTCAACGGACGACCTAGACCAGCGCCTGCCCCTGAGCCGCAGCCGCGACGAGCTTCAGCGCCTGGGTGCCACGCTCAACGAGATGCTTGCGCGCTTGGAGGCCGGGGTCGCACGGGAGCGGACGTTCGTCGCCGACGCCAGCCACGAGCTCCGGACCCCGCTGGCCATGCTGAGGACCGAGCTCGAGCTCATGACCCGCAATCGCCCGGCCGGCCGGGCCCTGGACGGCGCCGTCGCCTCGGCGATCGCTGAAACCGACCGTCTGACGCGCCTGACCGAGGAGCTCCTGCTCCTGGCGCGCGCTGACCGCGGCCGGCTGCCGGTACGAGCGGAGGTGGTCGCCGCGGACGATCTTCTCGCTGACGCGACGTCGCGCTACACCAGCGAGGACGTGGACCGCGACGCGCGCATCGAACCGCCCGGCCTCCGGGTGCGCGTCGATCGAGCTCGGATCGAGCAGGCCCTGACCAACCTCATCGACAACGCGCTGCGCCACGGCACGGGTCCGGTCCGCCTCGGCGCCGTGCTCCGCGGCGGCTTCGTCGAGCTGCACGTCACCGACAGCGGCGAGGGCTTCCCCGCGGGGTTTCTGGCAACGGCCTTCGAGCGCTTCACGCGCGGAGCTCCCGGCCGCACCGAGAGCGGAACCGGGTTGGGGCTCGCCATCGTGCAGGCCATTGCGGACAGCCACGGCGGGCGCGCGGACGCGGTCAACCGGTCCAGTGAAGGCGCCGACGTGTGGATCGCGATACCCGCCGCGAAGGCGCCGGGCGCCTAGCGGCAGCGTGGGGAGCGGGCTCCGATTCGCTGGATCGCAAAGGCCGTGGCGACGCGGATCGACCCTGCCGCGCGCGCGCGCACGCCGGTCCAGTCGCCGGCCGGGTAGACGCAGCCCCGGCCGCGCGTGAGCGCCCAGTAGGGCTGCCAGTGCACGCTCACCCGCAGGCGTCCGGGGCGGGCGGCCCGCAGGGTGAAGCTGTCGATCGTCATGCCGGTCAGCCGAGCCGGACCCCGGACCAGGGGGGCCGGCTTCCGGACGCCGAACAACTGCCAGTGCCGGTTGTGCCAAATGGGTATGAGGTACGGCAGCCCACCCCGGATCAGGTTGCGCTCCGGATAGCTCGCGCCCTCCAGCCGGGTGTCGGGCAGCGCGACCCAGCGAACGCCGAGCCGATCGAGCCATGCGCGATAGGTCGCGGCCGTGAGCCCGGGGCGATAGAAGACCACGTTCACCTGCCGGTCGAGCTGGCGCTCCCATCCGCGCGCGAGCGCCACCGTCGGCGCCACGTACGTCGCCTCCCAGTGGTTGTGGGTGATCGGGATCTCCAGGCGGCCGATGGGCATGGCCGGCTGGCGACGAAGCGCGTCCAGCAGCGGCGTGTAGTAGCTCCGGTGCGTCGCCGGATCGTTGGCGGCGGCCTGCACGTCGATCACCGGGCGAGCCCACTGCCAGGACAGCAGCGGCAGCGCGAGCAGGCCGAGGACCAGGGGCCGAGGCCAGAGCACGCAGACGGCGATCGGTCCGCCGAACAGGGCTCCGAGGCGGGCGACGTTGTTGCCCACCGGGGTGTCGACCAGGTAGGCCGCCATCGCCGCCGCGGCGTAGAGCACGATTCCCACCCGCAGCGCGCGGTGCTCACGGGGAACGACCACGAACCCGGCCGCGGTGACGAGCAGGATCCACTGGATCGCGGGCTCGCCGAAGGGTTGCGCCCCGCGTTCGGGAAACGCCACCGTCAGGGCCAGCCCCGAGAGCAGCGCGGCCGCCGCCACGACGATGTCGCCGCGGCCCCGAGTCGCGATCGCGCGGGCCGTGCTCACGAGGGCGAGGAACGCCCCCGCCAGCGGGCTGGTGAGCACGGTCAGCGCGCTGAGCCCTCCTCCGAGGGCCGGGCGAGCCGACTGCGCGGCGAGCAGCGCCGCCAGGCCGACGGCCACCCCCAGGGCGAAGGTCAGGCGACCCGAGAACAGGCTCGAGCCGACGCCGACGGCGAACCACAGCGCACCCACGCGGCCGCCGGTGCCGAAGCGGTCGCCCACGAGCCGCTCGAAGAGCACCGCCGACACGACGATCGTGAGCGCCCCGGTGATCCACAGGCCGAGGGCAGCGGCCACGGCGGGCGCCACCACGCTGTACCCCGGCGTGCTGTGGCCGCCGTACCACTGCCCGTCCCACAGTACGAGCCCGTGGTCGGCCACCAGATCCGCCCGGAAGGCCTGCGCCGCCAGGTCGGGGCTGGCCGGATGCATGACGACGTACACGCCGGCGGTGACCGACGCCAGCCCGATGCACGCGAGCGACCAGGGGTGCAGTCGCGGCAGCCTCATCGCAGCGCATGATGCCGACATCGGGCGCTGGGGTCCCTTAGTCCGCGCGGCTGTCGAGGTCGGCGGCCAATTGGTTGGCGAGAACGCTGACCGTCGGCTCGCTGACCACGTCCATGTGGCCGCCGGGAATCCGTTCGACCGTGAGCCCATCCTGTAAGACCCGTTCCCAGACCGGCACCGGGTCGCACTGGGTCGGGCCGCAGAACTC
>JAWVFS010000300.1:0-3035 GCA_033855795.1 Solirubrobacteraceae bacterium
CGCCGCCGTCGCCAAGCCCGACGTACATCAGGTTGTCGCGGCCGAAGACGACCAGGCCGCCGTTGTGGTTGGACTCGGGCTGACGCTGGAATAGTACGAGCCGCGCGCTCGCCTTCACGCCGCGGTCGGGACTGCCGGAACGCCGGAACTCGACCACGCGGGTGTCGCCGTTGCGATCGGTGTAGTCGACGTAGAACCGGCGGCTCGTCGCATAGTCGGGCGCAAAGGCCATCGAGAGGAGACCGCGCTCGTCGCAGCACGACACCTGGTTGCGCAGGTCGAGGAAGGGAGTGGCGAGCTTGCGGCCGTCGCGGATCACGCGGATGCGGCCGGTCTGCTCCACGACGAAGATGCGGTGGCGGTCCCCGGGGGGCGCGGTGACGTACAGGGGCTGGTCGAACGAGCCGACCCTGGCGAGCCTGACCCCAGCGGCGGCGTGCGCCGGAGCCGTCGCCGAGGGCGCGACCTGGTCGTCCGAGGATCCCGCGCCGCACGCCGCCAGCAGGATCGGGACACCGGCGAGGAGGCCGAGCGATCGACGCATCACAAGCCAGGATCCCAGAGGTCAGGCGGGGTCGAGTCGGAACACGCCGCCCTGGAATGACGTGGCGTAGACGTGCCCGGCGAGGTCCTCGCCGAAGGACGTGACGGAGGTCACGCGCAGACCCAGAGCCTGATCGCCGCTCGCGCCACCGGGCCCCAGGAGCGCGCCACGCAGCTGGCCCGTGCAGAAGTCGCCGTAGACGTACCACCCCGCGAGCGAGACGAGCGCCGGGTCCCGCACGACGTAGCCCCCGGTGATCGCGCAGCGCCCGGCGCTGTGCGGGTAGGTGAGCGTTGGCGCGACGGCGCCCGGCGCGCGCTCGCGGGTCTCGCGGCGCCGGCCCTCGAAGACGCGCCAGCCGTAGTTCGCCCCGCGTGCCCGACCCCGGAGGGCGAAGTCCACCTCCTCGGCCTCGTCCTGGCCCACGTCGGCGATGACCATGTCGCCGGTGGCGCGATCGAACGAGAAGCGCCACGGATTGCGCAGCCCGTAGGCATAGATCTCGCCCCGCGCACCCCGGCGCCCGACGAACGGGTTGTCGCGCGGGACCGCGTACGCCGCGCGCCCGTGCCGTCGCGGATCGATGCGCAGGATCTTGCCGAGGAGGCTGCCCAGGTTCTGGGCGTTGCCGTGCGGCCCGTGGCGATCGTGGGAGCCGCCGCCGTCGCCCCAGCCGACGTACAGCAGGCCGTCGGGGCCGAACTCGACCAGGCCGCCGTTGTGGTTGGACTCCGGGTGCGCCTGGCGCAGCACCACGCGTCCGGAGTGCGGGAGCACCCGCTCCCCGGTCGCGTCGGCGCGGAACTCCCGGACGACGAGATCGCCGCGTCGCTCGGCGTAGCTCACGTAGAACAGGCGCGAGCGGGTGAAGTCCGGCGCGAAGGCGATGGAGAAGAGGCCACGCTCGCCCATCGTCGAAACGCTGCGCGACAGGTCCAGAAAGGGCCGCGCGAGCAGCTGACCGTCGCGGATCAGGCGTACGCGCCCCTGCCTCTCGGACACGTACAGCCGGTTGGGGTCAGCCGGCGGCTGGGCGACGTTGACCGGCTGGCGCACCGTGGCGATGCGCGTGAGCTGGACACCCGCGGCCGAGGCCGTCGCCGGGCCGGCGAGGGCCGCGAGCGCGGCGGCCGGGAGGAGCGCTGCGCGCGCGGTCAGGTAGCCCATGGTCGTACCCCGATTCAACACTCCGGGGTCGCCGATGTTTCGACCAAACGGGCGCTGGTGCTACGCGGCGAAGCGCTGTTCCGCGCGGGCCCGCCGCTTCGCCGCCTCGACCTCGCGATCCTTCGGCGGCGCCGAGGTCGAGAGCTCGGCCAGCAGCCGGCTCGATACCGCGGTGACATCGTCGATCGCGCGCGCGAATGCCTCGGCGTTGGCCTGGGAGGGCTTGTTGAAGCCGCTGATCTTGCGGACGTATTGCTCCGACGCCGCCCGGATCTCGTCATCCGTCGCCGGCGGCTCGAAGTTATGGAGGGTGCGGATATTTCGGCACATGCCGAGAGCTTAGAGGCCGTGGCACGGCCGCCCTGCTTTCGGCGCGGCGACTACCTGATCCGGACCGAGCGTGCCCGTGCCCGTTCCGGCAAGAGCGCGTCGTTCCCGACGAAGCGGGCGTTGGCGGAGAGGCGGGCGGAACGCCTGCCCTTCGCCGCGGTGGCGGAGAGCGTCAGCCTCCGCGAGTAGATGCAGCCGCGCCTCGTGCGGCGCAGCCTCGTGGGTGCGCGCGCGACGACGGCCCCGCCGCGGCGTAGGTCGAGCCGCACCATGCCGCTGCAACCCGCGACGCGTCCGGGAAACCGCAGTCGGCCGCTGAGCACGAACCGGTACGGGGCGCGGCGGTCGCGCCTCGGCGTGACGCTCAGGCGGAGCGACCGGGCACGCACCCGATGGGTCGGCGGGGCACCGAAGATGGCCGTCGAGACGCGCGCCGTCCGCGCGCGCTGTGGGTGGTCACCAACGGGGACGCGCGCGACCTCCTGCTCGGTGTCGTAGGAGATGATCGACATGGTGTCGTCGCCCGCCACCGATACGTAGCAGTACTTGCCGTCCGCACTCGTGGTCGCCCAGTAGGTCCGGGCGCCGAGGGGGTGAATGCGGTACGAGAAGTCGTTGCGGTGGACGATCGCGGCGTAGTTCGAGCTCGTCCCGGCGACGCACAACTTCGTGCCCGCGCCGTTCATCGCGATGCCGTGGTGCGCGGAGTCGAGGATGTAGTCCTCACGCCGCTGAGGCGTCGCGTCACTGAGAGGCAGGTGCGCCAGGCGCGTGACCTTCTCGTGCACGAGGTCGAACTCGACGAAGCCGTGGAAGAACGAGACCTGGAAGTACAGCCACTTCTCGTCCGGCGACAGCGCCATCGGCCGCACCGCCGCGCTCATGTTCGGATACCCCGCCTCCGCCAGCTTCTGCGCCATGTTCCACTTCTTGAGCACCTTCAGAGACTTCGCATCGACGACTTCGAAGACGCGCTCCCCCTTTGTCGCATCCA